>JAHIWM010000164.1 GCA_018815765.1 Gammaproteobacteria bacterium
CGCTGAGTTTCTCGGTCAAATCGATGACCTTCAGCTTAAACTCAACGCTATATTCTACAACCCTCTGATCGCTAAGTATCTTCGCCATTTTTTGCCTACCTCATCGTTGTGATAGGCGTCTACTTTATTGGGGGAAGTATCGCAGGGGCCGCAGACCCCGAATGACGCGGTTTGTTATGTGATTTTACGCAAAGATTTAAAAAACGTTTGTACTGTACAAGCTTTATTAGCTGGTAATTCAAACGTAAACGATTCCTGAAACTCTAAGTTAGCACTTATGTTTAATTTAATTTTATTTGAGCCTTTGTCGAGATCGCATATTTCTAGCTGATGCTCAAGCCTCATCATTTCTTCATGTGACCATCTAACCTCAATAAACAAGTGGTTTTCATTGATTTCTGAGCGGAATTTATTTTCTGCGAAGGGATTAAACTTTATTTGAAAGCTAAATCCGTCAAGTAAGGCTTCATCAGAATTTTTTACAGACCCAAACAAAATAATTTCTAACTCTTTTGATGATTCTTCCTTGTACACCTCAAAGATTGACCAGCTATCTATTTTAAATTCGCAGCTTAGTACTGTCACCGTATCTCCTCATGCACATAACAATTCATAGAAGGTTTTCTGCCCGCAAGTCGAACATTTTTCTGCCTTCTTTTATGATTTTTACTCATACCAAATTAACGCTGATGTACCTCTATTTCAACAAAACTTTCTGAAATCACTAAAAATATGGCCGACAAAAGCTATACAGCCTGTACGCAAGTTGTTCTGAAAAAAACTCATGGTTAAATGCTGATTATTTAACCAGTTACAATTTGATGGGTTGGTCTTCAGAACGTGGTTGTAAACGAAGAGGCATTTATCTGCTATTGGCATAAAAGCGAGATCTGTCAAAAGCGAGGATGGCTATAGTTCTAAGCAGACCGTCTTTCGCAGGGATAGCGAAAGGCGAGACTACATGGACGTATTTACGGCTTGTCTGCGTTGACTATGATCATTCCGCCGCAACCTTACTTGCTATGCCAAAACTTGCTACGCCAAAGTTGAACGAGTAATTTGCTAAACAACCCTAAGGCAACTGAACTTTATAACCCTTCATATGTTTTAAATACGCCACTAAGTGGTCGATATCCTCTGCGCTAAACTGCGGGAAAGTGGGCATTTTGCTTTTGTATCTGTAACCCGATGCGTTGGGGATAAAGGCTTTTAAGTGTTCATCGCTCCAGTATTCGGTGACGTTTTTTGGTGCGTTTAGCTCCGGGCCTAGTTCGCCGCCTTGCAGGTTGATGGAATGGCAACTGATGCAGCTTTGTTTAAACAGCAAAAAGCCCTGATAAGCAGCTGAGCTTTGGGCTGTGTTGGTTGGATAGAGTTTGGGGTAACGTTGCTGAAAACTGACCAGCTCTAATTTCACCAGTTGATAAGGCCAGGGTCTGGTCTTTTCCACCACTTTGCCCTGTTTCCATACCAAATAAAATGGCGCAGGCGATACCATGGCTTTGCCTTGGGCGACAGGAGCAAAGTCAAAGTCCTTTTTGCCTGTTTCGGCAAATACCAGCACAGCTTGGTCATCTAACAAAAACTCTAATGGCATACTGGGCGCGTAGCCATCAGAGGCAGTCAGCACCACTTCATCTGCGGCCTGGCCCGGCTTATAACCCGCAGCTTTTAACAGCTGCAGTAAAGACACGCCTTCAAAGCTTTTGTCGCTGTTGTAGACAGGGTCAAATAGCTTGATGCGCTGCACTGGTAGTTTTTGTTTGATGTCGGCCAGACTCCAGTTCACCTTCTGATCAGGCAGCTGAATATCCAGGCTTTGGGCATAAAGAGCTGAAGATAAAACGCCACAAAGCAAAAGCAACACCGATGCCAAAAATCTGTTCATAGCTGCTCCTGCCTGTTCTGTTGATAAAAAGATACTGTGCTGGATTTTCTGAGTTCAGTCTAGCTCTACTACCGCCACCAGCGCCTCATGATCAGAAGGATACAAGCCATTGTATCTTCTGTTATCTACCTGATAACTGGTGACCGACAGGTTTTTACTTACAAAAATAAAATCTATGGTTGGGCTTGGACTAGTAGGCTCGCGGCCAAAACCATTGAAGGTACCGGCGTTTTTGGAAAGCTTATCTTTAGCCACTAAAGCACTGTCGTTTAAGCTTTTACTCAGCGCTTTGTATGGCTCGCTGCTGGGTTCCACATTAAAATCACCGGTCAGCAGCACTTTGCTCTGTTTTGATAATTGTTCCACTTCGGCTTTAAGCAACAAGGCGCTTTGCAACTGAGCTTGCTGGCCCATATGGTCAAAGTGCGTATTCAAAAAATAAAAGCTTTGGCCGGATTTCAGCGCTTTAAATTGAGTTTTAGTAAAAGTGCGGTTTAAGGCGGCGTCCCAGCCTTTGGATACCTGTTCAGGCGTTTCTGACAACCATAAGGTTTTGGCCGACAACAGCTGTAGCTTATCTTTGCGGTAAAGCACAGCTGTGCTTTCGCCTTTGGTTTTGCCATCGTCACGGCCTTCGCCAAACCATTGATATTGCGGCAACATCGCCACTAAATCATGCACCTGAAACAGTTCGGCTTCCTGCAAGCCAATCAGATCAGGCTGCTGGGTTTGGATTAAATGCGCCAGCAATAACTTACGCTCTGGCCAGTACTGCGGCGTACCTTCAGCTTCACATAGACCACAACGAATGTTGTAGCTCATCAGTTTGAGTGCCGTAGTTTCAGCTAATGCAGGAAAAGCCAACAGGGATAAAAGTAGTACCAGTAGTTTCATTGCAGTCACTTCTTTAAATATTGAAAGACCCGACTATAGCTGAACAATTTTGCTAAATTATTATTTAGACAGCTATTCATCCCATACAAGCCCAACCATGTCAGTCAAAACAGCTTAAGGCGGTAACTTTATCAGGCTTATTCAGTACCTGCTTTGTTCAAAGGCAATATCAGGCTGGCCAAAAGCCCTGCGCCCTGATTTTGCAGACTTAAACTGCCGCCATGGGCTTCGGCTATATCACGACATAAAGTTAAACCTATGCCAGAGCCATTCTCCTTGCTGGTGTAAAAAGGCACCATGGCATGGGCTAAAACTTCGCTGGTCATACCGCCGCCAGCATCCTGAATACGGATCAGTAACTGATCTGGCAATTCGGTAAAACTAAGCTGAATTTGCTCCGGATCTGAGCCAGATTCGTGGGCGTTTTTTAATAGGTTTAATAGCAGCTGTGATAGCTGCAGCGAGTCGGCCTGCCAGACTCGACCAGGCAAATCGCCTTCCAATTCAAACTCATACTGATCCTGTAACTGATTAATCAGCCGTGCCCACTGCACAGGCGCCAGAGCTGGGATAGGTAATTTGGCAAACTGAATATAGGATTGTAAAAACTGATTTAAATGCTGCTGGCGCTCACTAATAGTCTGGAAAATTTGCTGCAGCTGGGTATGTTGTAATTGAGTTGCCACTAACTGGCCTGAATACGCCAGGGAGGATAAAGGTGCCAGCGTATTATTCAGCTCATGCCCTATCACCCGCAGTAGCTTTTTCCAGGCTTTGACTTCTTCGCGGTGAATTTCGCGGGTCATAGGTTTTAACAAATACAGCTGATGTGATTTTTGATTTAGTGAAAACGAACTGACCGACAAATGCCAGATCGACACTGGTTCGCCCAAATGCAGCAAGCCCTGCTGGCCGCTTTGAATAGCCAATGCCAGTTCAGGTAATTCCGCTATTAACTCTGAAAACAGCAGTCCTTCAAACTTTTGGCCCTGATGCAATAAGACACGGGCTGCCGGGTTGGTCATCAGCACCCGACCTGTCTGATCTGTTAACACCATAGCACTTGGACTGGATTGCAATACAGTATCGAGCAACAATTCACGCTGATACAAAGTGGCGCGTTCTTGCCGCAATTGCGCCGACATATGCTGCAATACTTCAGCTAAAGGTTTTAACTCTCGTAATAGTTGTCTATTGGCATCGACATTAAAACTACCATCCTGCAAATTCTGTGCATGTAAATTCAGCGCTTCAATTTCCTGCTGCAATGGCTTTAACGTTAAGCGCAGTACCAGCAACACCAGAACATCAAAAGCCACAAAAAGCCCATACCAGAGCGGTTCAGCGTCCAGATAAGACAAAAGCAAAAAAGCCGGCACCAGTAAGGCCAGCACCAGCAGATATAAACGCCGGATCAGTTGCATAGGATGTTACGCAGGTTCAATGCCATAAAACTCCATTCGTCTGTACAAGGCCTGACGGCTAATGCCCAATTGTTTAGCGGCTCGTGCGACCACGCCCTGAGCTTGTTGCAATGCTTGTTCTATTTGTTGTTTATCCAAATCATCCAAGGCTTTTTTCGTTGTGCTTTGCTCTTGTGGCAAGGCTAAATCTGCAGCTTCAATTTCATCAGCCAAGGTTAGCAATAAAGCACGTTGACATAAATTTTGCAGCTCACGCACATTGCCTGGCCAGTGGTAACTTTGCAGCGCCTGCTCGGCTTTTTTAGTCAGGCTTTTTTGACCTGCTAAAAAATGCCGGGCTAAAGGCACAATATCATCCACTCTGTCTTTTAGGGCTGGTAAATGCAGCTGTACCACATTGATCCGGTAATACAAATCCTGGCGGAAAATTCCTGAGCTGATGGCTTTGGTTAAATCTGCATTGGTGGCGCTGATAATACGCACATCCACTTTGCGGGTTTGGCTTGAACCTAAACGTTCAAATTCGCCAGTTTGTAAAACACGCAATAACTTCATCTGGCCCGATAACGACAAGTTACCTATTTCATCCAGAAACAAAGTGCCACCATCCGCAGCCTCAAAACGGCCAATACGGGTTTTAGTGGCGCCGCTGTAAGCACCGGCTTCAGCGCCAAACAGCTCAGCTTCCATTAAATCGGCTGGTAAAGCGCCCATATTTACTTTAATCAAAGGCTGTTGTTTACGGCTGGAATTGGCATGCAGCACCTGGGCTATGCCCTCTTTGCCTGCACCATTTTCACCTGTGATCAAAACAGCCGCATTGCTCGGCGCCAATTGCAATGCCATTTGTAGCAACTGCTCCATGGCTGTGCTCGCAAACACCAAACCACATAAGTCTTTGCCGGCAAAAAGGCCCAATCGTTCTTGCTGCTTGCGCTCGGCTTTTAAGTTTTGTTCGGTCAGTTGTTTAATTTTGAGCACATTAGCAACAGTGGTCAGCAAACGCTGGTCATCCCAGGGCTTGGCGATATAGTCGGTGGCACCGGCTTTGACCAGTTCCACCACCATATCCAAATGAGTCCAGGCTGTTAGCAGCACCACGGGAATGGCTGGGTGATCAGAGCGCAACTGATAAAACAGCTCTTTGCCTTGAGCACCACTCATTTCGCCCTGAGCAAAGTTCATATCCTGCAAAATAAGATCAATAGATTGCTGCTGCAAAATGCTTTTGGCCAGAGCCGGATGTTGGGCAATAAACACCTGATACCCCTGCAACTGAAACAGGGTCATCAGGGCGGTACAGACCGCCTCGTTATCGTCGATGACCAGTATTTTTTTCATTTTTTTATAGTACTTACAGAGTCTTAGTTGCTGTGGCCGGAGATATCCGTGTTGCTATTCTGGCAGGATACCATGTGGCTAGCGTGACACAAAGCAGCAGTAAGAGCAGGGTAAACACCACCAACCATCCGCTCAAGACTGGAATACTAATCACCAAAGCCAGCGCCTGATTCAGCAACACAGCAGCAACAACGCCCAATAGTCCTCCGAGCAGGGTACATAACCATCCTTCTGCCAACAGCTCAAGCAAAATAGTGACTTTATTGGCACCCAATGCGCGTTTAATACCTATCTCTTTTTGCGACTTCAGTACATGGAAATGTGCATTGCTGTAACCGGAAATCATAGTGACCAGTAACATCAGCGCGCTCAGCAAAGCCAACAACACAGACAGACCATATTCAGTGTTGTATAACCTTTGATGTTGCTCCTGCAGAGTTCTGATATGGAAAATTTCAATATTGCTGTCTACCTGACGCAACAGGTTGTCCAGCTGGCTGCGCACAGAAACTACCTGCTGAGGCTCCACTCGCAGCAACAACGAATAGCCCCAGTCCACACCATAAAGAGGCGCTATCCGAATGGTGTTGTACATCACCATATCTGCTGAACGCTGCCCATAAAAATCACTGACCACTGCCGCGACGTTGCCCTGATTCGTAGCCTGGCCAATAGGGTTATCACTGCCAAATATCTTTTGTGCCACGGATTCAGTCAGCACCAGCGGTGTACTCGAATCGCTATCAAAGGACTGTGGTATTTGTGGTAGCTGACCGCTTTTTAGCTCAAGACCAAGCACCTGAAAGATGTCAGCAGAGGCATAATACTGCGGCACCGTAGATAGATTGTTACGCTCTTCATTACCCACTTTGTACAGACTGCCATTATTACCGCCTTGTAGCAGCGGTGATTGGTTGGTATAAGCGGCAGCCACTACGCCGGGTAACTGACGTATAGCACCCAGTTGCCGTTCAAGTAATTCGCCAAGCGCCGGATACAGACGTAACGTTGGCGTTGTTGGTTTGATTTGAACCAGCAGAGTGTTAGCTAAATCCAGTCCTGTCGGCTCCTGCAAACGTTCATGAGTTTGTTTGGCCAATACCATGCTATTGAGGATCAAAGCCAGTGTAAGTGCCAGTTGCACCAACAACAGCGCCGTCACTACTTTACGTCGCAGCATTGTTTTAATCATTAGACGGACAGACATCATTTACTCCTTTAACTGCTGATTCAGCGCGCCAAACGAGGCACGTAAAGATGGATACAAAGTCACCAGATAGCTGCAAAACAAACTCAGCAGCAACAGAGCACTAAGCAACGAGAGATCCCAACTGGCAAACAGGCGATTAAAAGGCCATAGATAATTCATCAGTTGGATACTGGCAGCGCCAATCAGCAAGGCAAACACCAACGTAACGCAGGTCAGCACAACCACATCCACCAGCAGTTGCTGCTGCAGCTGCCAACGACTGGCACCAAGCGCGCGGCGCAAACTGAACTCATACTGGTTGCTGATGTATCGGTTCAGCGATAAATGACTGGCGTTGAATATACAAACCACCAGAAACAACAGAGTGACCAGTGCGTATGCTTTCACGTCTCCCGACTCACGACCAAAATAACGGACAATATCCCGCAGCGCTGGCAACTGATTATTAATATGAACCGGGTGACGGCCCGCAGCCTGCTCAGACTGTGCCAGTTGCAGCATAAAATCCTTATAGGCTTTCTGCTGTGCTGGCGTGTCCAACTGAACCCAGAACTGCAGCTGATGCAAAGCACCTGTACGCCCCTGCGTAGCCAGTTGACGGTAGTCGGTATCATCCATGGTTCGCGACATGGTGGCCGACATATAGTTCAGGTCATAAGCAGTCTCTAGTGGCATAAACAGCTGCTCAGTTTCAGATATGTGACTGCCATTATTCGCATCATACAAACGTGGCAGCATCTGCCACGGGTTGATCACGGCGCTGATTGTAAAATGGCGATCATCCACCAATAATGATTTCCCAACTACATCGGCTGTACCGTATAACTTTTCGGCAAGTTGCTTGCCAATCACCACTTCATAGCGCGCGCTGTTATCAGGCCAAATGCTCCCAGCCAGCACAGGTACATCAAATAACTGGAAAAAATCGCGCTGAGTCAGTCGTAAACGCACAGGCAACGGCTGTTGTTTACTGTCTAACCGGACATAACTATCAGAGCTGTACATCGCAGCTTGTGCGGTCGGAATACCGCTACTTCCGAGCTTTTGCACATTGCTGTAACTCAGTACAGGCGGCGGCTCACAACCACTGTCGCAGTCCCCGGGGACCAGTAGCATCATGGGGAAAAACAGCTTGTCGCTTTTCTGCGGCAGCGGATCACTGTTCAGTCGGTAGTAAAAAGTTGCGTTGGCGAAAAACATGCCCAGCCCCAGGCTTAAAATCAGCACCGTCAGTAAATAAGGCAAGGGCGCACGTTTAATACTGATCAGGCTAATTTTGAAGTAATACTGCAATTGTTCCATTGGATGATTCCTTTCAGGCTACTGCCAGAGGGTCATACAACACAGCGTCGCTGAGTTGTCCGTCGATGATTTGTATTTGCCGGCTAGCCCGACGAGCCTGATCCGGATCATGGGTGACCATCAGGATAGTGCAACCATCCCGGTTGATTTGATCCAGCAACTCCATGACCTGGCGAGCCATTAGCGAGTCAAGATTACCTGTGGGTTCATCGGCCAGTAAAACTCGTGGACTACCGGCAATGGCTCTGGCAATCGCAACACGTTGCTGCTGACCACCAGAAAGCTGACTAGGGTGATAATTCCGACGCGCCGCTAAACCTACAGTTTCCAGCGCATGCTCTACACGACGCTTCCGCTCTGCTGGTTTAAAGCCACGATACCGAAGTGGTAGTTCAATATTGTCAAACAGGCTGTAGTCTTTAATCAGGTTAAAACCCTGAAAAATAAAGCCAATCTTCTCATTGCGCAGTGTAGATAACTCCCGGTCAGACAAGCCTTTAACCGACTTGCCATCCAGCAGGTAATCACCTTGATCAAAATTTTCCAAAGTTCCAAGCACATTAAGTAAAGTCGACTTCCCCGAACCCGAAGGACCAGTTAATGCCACAAACTCGCCTTCATTAACCCTAATACTGATGTCACGCAACGCATGTGTTTCCACTAGTTCAGTGCGAAAAATTTTTGATAAGCCTGTTAATTCAATCATCATATCCTCCTGATTTTTATCAGTTCAGCCGCACCATAGCGGCATCCTTAAACTCATTCAAACTAGAAATCACCAGTTGATCGCCTTCTTTCGCCCCATCTAGCAATTCCACCCATTGCACAGAAATAGCGCCAAGTTGCAAAGGGGTCTTTGTTGCCAATCCGTCTTGCACCAGATAACCAGTCCGGCCTCCGCCACTGGCCACAAAATCGCCACGCTTGATGCGAAGCACATTGTCTTTTTGCTCAATAATGACGCGGGCAGATAAACGCTGGTTCTGACGTAAGCTGGTGCTGTCGTTCTGAGAAAAACGTACCCGGGCTGTAACTAAGTTGTCTTTGACTTCAGGGGCTATATGACTCAGCTCACCTTTCAGTTGCTGATTACCCAAATTCACTTCGACCGGCATACCCACAGCTAAATCGCGGATATAACTTTCCTGTACCGAAAGTTCAGCTTCGTAACGACTTAAATCAATGACAGTGAGTAAACCTATACCCGCCAGTACATGGCTTTGCTGTTCCACCAGCCAGTTACCGACCTGGCCTGTGACAGGGGCTTTAATTTGTAATGCCGCCAGTTTACGGTCCAGTTCAGCCACCACCAAAGCCTGACGAGCTAAGGCGGACTGACCAGACTTTTTTTCGAAACTCAATTTATCCGAAGCCAAGGCGACTTTACGTTTGGCATGGTCAAATTCCAGCTCGGCCTGCAATAAGTTGTCTTTGGCGACGTCATAATCCAACTGGCGAATGACACCGACTTTAATGGATTGCTCAGCGCGGGCCAGCTCACGTTTGGCGGCTATTAAGTTCACCTGAGCTGTGTTTTGCACTTGCTCCATATCCAGTTGCAGTTCACGGGCTAATAAAGCGGTACGCTCAAAGTCGGATTCCATACTGGCCAGCAAAGCACGTTGTTGCTCCAGCTCGTTATCCAAAGCCGGACTGGACACCACGGCTAATAAATCGCCCAGCTGTACAGCTTCGCCTGGTTGCTTCAGATACTGCACCTGACCCGCTTCCTGACTAAATAAAGTAGGTGCATTGGCCGCAACCACTCTGCCCTGCACTGATAAGTCGCGGGTAAAACTGCCGCGTTCTACTATGGCCAGTTGCACCTGATCTTTTGGCAACACCAAAGATGCCTGAGCCGAGCTGGCAGCCAGCAGGCTATAACTGATATAACAGATACCAGCCATAAACAAAGTGGCCAACAAAGGACGCCGCCACTGTCTGGTTTTGTTTGGTTGGATTTGAATATCCTGATTTTCTGTACCCTGGATCATCGTTGTTCTCCATAATCTGATTAACCAGATATAGCAGGGAACGTGCCATCACAAAAAATGAACATAAGTCATTGTTTTATAATGAAACACAAGAAGATTTCTGACTAATTAAAACTGTCCGCGGACAGATAAAGTGTCCGCACAAATCAAGCGGACAGCGGACATAAAGAAACGAAGGAGTAACAATGCATTATTTATTGCAGTATCAAACATCAGCAGACTATCTGGAAAAACGGGTGTTGTTTCGTGCCGAACATTTGCAGCTGGCCTGGTTGGCCGCAGAGCGAGGTGAGTTGGTATTAGGCGGAGCAGTTGGCGAGCCTATTGAAAGTGCTTTGCTGTTATTTAACGTCACAGATCCGGCGCAGGTTCAAGCCTTTGCCGAATCCGATCCCTATGTGATCAACGGCTTAGTCAGCAGCTACCGTATCCTGCCATGGCATACGGTAGTGGGTGAGGAAGCCGGGAACCCTATTCGATAAAAATAATTCGGGTCAGAGTAAAATTAAATCTGACGATTTAATTTTACTCTGACCCGAATTAAGTTATTTTTTCTGCCACTGACCGTTCAGCTGGATAAACTGGCCAGCTTCGGTTTTTTCAATGGCTTTTTTACCTGCAATAGCTTCAACGTCAGACAGCTGAATGCCGTTTTTAGCGGCCAGTTTCTGATACTCGGCTTTGCGGGCTTTGTTAATTAAGCCTGCAATTTCCTTGGCTTGCGCTGATGAACCCACCACGCCTAAATAACCATTTGGCTGTTCGCCTACCAAACCTTGAGTTTTAGCAGAACCCAAAGCTGACATCGCTTGTTGTAAATCCATCGCCAGCACAGGCAAACTGATAGCAAACAAAACGGATAGCATTAATTTATGTACAGTTTTCATTTTGGCAGCTCCTTAGAATAAACCACTGGAATCACTGATTAATTCGTCCAGTTCTTTGTCCACTTTAATCAAAATTTCGTGCTGAATTTTGACATTCAAATTGATATTAATCGGCTCATTGGGCATAGCAACCTGCACTGTTGGGGTACAGGCTACGCTGACTAAGATGGCCAAACAAAGGCTTAAGGTTTGCTTCATGCGGCACCTCGCTGTGCCGCACTCTTAAGGGCAGCCTTTGGCTGTGAAAATTGTCTATCCTGCCAATTATGCATTGTTACTCCTTGCGGGCGTCTTTGGCTTTTTGGGCTGCCAGACGCTGTTGAACCCGTTTTTTCACTAACTCGCTGACCTGACCACTTAACTGTAAGCTGGTGATCATTGCCGGTAAATTCTCTTCTAAATTAATACTGAAATTCACAGCCCGGCCTTTTTCAAAATCCGGGTTATTGCCTTCCAGTTTAAGTGCCAGTAACAACTGGCCTTCTTTGCTGTAACTGACTCCGGCCGACAGCACTGAAAAATGAAAATTCTGCAGCGCCTGCATCACAATCTTCATGCCCTGATTTGATGCGGCCATAGCCTGGGCTTTATCGGACTGGTAAGAAATTTTGCCACCAGGTTCCAAAGCCGCTACAGAACCCTGAGCCACCGTCAGCTTGCCTTGTTCTATGCTCAGAGGCAAAGTACCGGATATAGTTCCTTGCCCTGTCATATCAGCGCTAGGGTGCTGCTTCAGCAACTCTGCCAACTGTAATTTATCCAGTTGCAGCAACACTTTAGCATCGTTACTTAAATCAATCTGCTGCTCGACACCTCTGACCTGCCCGCCAAATAAAGCCAGTTGTAGCTGCTTCAGGTCTAACTTACCTTTGAACCAATCCGGCGCTTTTGTTTTGTACACCGCATTCAGTTCTACCGGCCCCATCACCAGACCATGGTTAATCTGTTGCAGCTTTAGATCCCCAGTCTGAACTGTCCAGGCCGCACCTTCGCTGAACAACTTCAGTTTGGTGGTTAAACCGGTAAATACAGTTCTGTCGTAAATTCCGCTTAAATCACGCAAAACCAGTTCTGTTTGCTGTTTGCTCAGTGTCATACTGCCAAGATCAAACTCCAGCTGACCTTTGCCTGACGCTTTGCCTTTTTGCAACGTCAGCAGTTCAGGCCAAAAAGGTCCAATGTGCAGCGGATTACCGGCCAGGAAAAACAGCTCTGGCAAGGTCCAGCTGGCACTGACTTTTTGCTCAGCCATTTGCACTTTATGCTCAAGCGATAAGGATTGACTGTTCGCTAACCGACCTTCGATTTGTGCTTGTTGCTGTTGATACAAAGCCGTACCAGCCCAATTCCAGTCCAGCGTTTTTAGTAGCGGATGCTGCAGCTGTTTCAGTTCAAGTTTCAGATCGCTTTTAAGCTGTGTATTTGCCAATAACGCTGGGTCAAATTCCAGCTGCAGTGACTTTGCATTCAGCACCAACTGCTGTATCTGTAAATCAGGTTGCTGATAACTGGTTGTCAGTTGCAAAGGTTCGGTGGCTTCAAATTGCAGCAGGTTGTTTTGCCAGACAGCGCGACCGCTTAGTTTTAGCTCCAGATCAGACAGCTGATACTGCTGCCAATTGAGTTTGCTGCTCACAAGGCTCAGTTCAAACTGTGGAATTTGTAGTTGTTCTGCTGTTGGTGTGATCAAAGCTGTGAGCGCTAACTTTGCATCGCCCACACCTTCAATAGAGACGGCTTGTTGATTCGCCAGTTGCAGCTGTATTTGTTGGCTTTGTTCGCTGTAGGTTAAAGAGCCAGTCAGCTTGCAATCGGCATTTTCAGTGCTGTTGCTAAGCTTAGTATTTAAACGGGCACAAGGCAGCGAGATTTCTATTTGTTCAAAGGACAATACCTTCGGCAACCAAAGCGGCAAAGTGGGCACTGACAGGGCAGAGCCGGGCGCAGTATCAGCAGATGCTGCCAGCTGTAAATCCAATTGGGCTTTTAGTGATTTAGCTTTTAGCAAATCCAAAGGCCAGGGCCAGCCAGTCCAGCCGAGTTCTAATTGTTCCAGTTGCACCTGCTGATGACCGGAAAATGGCAGTTGTAAGGACAACTGCTCAACGCGGGCAGAGCCCCAAGACCATTCAAGGCCTTGCCATTTAGGACTTAGCTGATTCCACCAGAACTGCAACTGAATAAAAGCAAATACGCTGCCTGCCAGCAGTAATAGCAGCAGGTTCCATTTTAACCAGGAGGTCGATTTCTTGGTGCCAGAAACAGGCTTAGTCACTTCGTATCCTCTTTGCTTGCCAGAACTTTAAGCCAGACAGGCTGAATTATGAATGAATTCAGACCCCTAGTCTGGCGCTAAACACAGACAGAAACCAGTGCTATCGAGCCGCTTCCTGCTGCATTGTATCGTTTTGTTACATAGTTGTATCTTTTTAAGCCAAAAGAAACGTGTTCTAATCGGCCCATTAACAAGGAGGAACCTATGAACAAATCCAAACTGGCTATTGCCATCGCTTTTGCTGTGACCTTAGCTGCTTGTGGTACTCAGACCCATTCAAGCTTACCTGCTGGTGTGAAATTAATTGACCAATCCAAGCCGCAGCAAGGTATCCATATTCCCTATAAAAAGTATCAGTTGGACAATGGTTTAACTGTTATTGTCCATGAAGATAACTCAGACCCGCTGGTGCACGTTGACGTAACTTACCATGTAGGCTCAGCCCGTGAAGAGTTAGGTAAATCAGGTTTTGCTCACTTTTTTGAACACATGATGTTTCAGGGTTCTGAAAACGTCGGTGACGAACAACATTTCAAAATTATCACTGAAGCCGGTGGTACTTTAAACGGCACCACCAACTCAGACCGCACCAACTACTTTGAAACTGTACCTGTGAATCAGGTTGAAAAAATGTTGTGGTTAGAAGCTGACCGCATGGGTTTTTTACTGGATGCAGTGACAGAGAAGAAGTTTGAAGTTCAGCGCGAAACCGTGAAAAACGAACGGGGTCAGCGTGTAGATAACCAGCCTTATGGCCGTTTAAATGAACGTGTGTCTCAGGCTTTATATCCGGATGGCCACCCGTATTCCTGGCCAGTTATTGGTTATATGGACGATTTAAACCGCGCAAACGTCAATGACGTAAAAGCCTTTTTCCTGCGCTGGTATGGCCCAAATAACGCTACTTTAACAGTAGGTGGCGCTGTCAAAGCCGAAGATATTCTGCCTATGGTGCAAAAGTATTTTGGTTCTATACCACGAGGTCCTGAAGTAACGGATGCAACCAAGTCTTTCGTAAAACTGCCGGAAACACGTTATATCTCGATGGAAGACAATGTGCATTTGCCACTGGTCTACATCACGTATCCAACAGCCTATGCTACTCATAAAGACGAAGCAGCTTTAGATATCTTGTCGGAAATTTTAGGCGGCGGTAATAACTCACTGCTGTATAAAAATCTGGTGAAAAATCAGCTGGCTGTGCAGGCCGCTGTATCACACCCATGCCGCGAGCTGGCTTGTGAGTTCTCTTTATATGCCCTGCCTCACCCGGCCTCAGGCAAAACTTTGGCTGATATCGAACAAGTGATCCGTGCCAGTCTGACCGAATTTGAACAACGTGGCGTCACAGACGACGATTTGCTGAAAGTAAAAGCCAAGATGGAAGCCAGCAGCATTTTTGGCCTGCAAAGCGTATCCGGCAAAGTCAGCCAGCTAGCTGCCAGCCAGACCTTTCAGGGCAAACCAGATACTATTGCTGATGATATAGCCCGTTATAACGCAGTGACCAAAGAGGATGTGATGCGGGTGTACAACACCTACATTAAAAATCAAAACTCTGTAGTGATGAGTGTGGTGCCTAAAGGCCAGAAACAACTGATTGCCAAAGCAGACAATTTCACGCCGGTAAAACACGACTTTGGTGGCCCATCAAAAACCAAAGCTGAAGATTTACAAGTACGTAAAGCAACAGATAACTTTGACCGCAGCAAACAACCTATGGCGGGTATGAACCCTGCGGTTGAATTACCAGCCACCTGGACTATGGATTTAGGTAATGGCATTAAGGTGTTAGGCAGCCAAAGCACAGAAACACCTACCACCTCTTTATTACTGAAAATCCCTGTCGGCAGCTATTACGAAACGGCTGACAAAGCTGGCGTATCCGCCTTATTGGCCGCGATTCTGAATGAAAGTACGCAGAACTACAGCACAGAACAAATGAGTCTGGAGCTGGAAAAACTGGGTAGCACCATTAGCATCAGTTCAGGCGACAGCTACATTGACGTCTTTGTATCAAGCTTAAGCAAAAACCTGCCACAAACCTTAAAGCTGCTGGAAGAAAAGTTACGCAGCCCTGGCTTTAAAGCAGAAGACTTCAGCCGCCTGCAACAGCAGACCCTGCAAGGTATTCAACACAGTGCAACGAACCCGGCTTATATAGCGGCAACGGCTTACAACAAAATGATGTTTGATGGCAGTATTGCGGCTTTACCCAGCGAGGGCACGCTGGAGTCTGTCAGTAAACTGACGTTGGATGATGTGAAAAACTGGTATCAGACCTACTTTAAACCAGCCGGTGGTCAGTTGATTGTGGTGTCCGATTTAGCCCAGGACAAAGTCGAGTCAGAACTGAAAACTCAGCTGGCTGACTGGCAAGGTAAAGGCCCGACCGTTCAGGTCAATACAGGTAGCATGAAAGCCAAACCAGGCACTATTTATCTGCTGGATAAACCTGATGCACCACAATCTGAGATCCGCATTGGTAAGCGTTCACTGACCCAGGACATTACCGGCGAGTTTTATCAGGCAAGCTTAATGAACTTCGTATTAGGTGGCACTTTTAATAGCCGTATTAACCTGAATCTGCGTGAAGACAAAGGTTACACCTATGGTGCTCGCGCCAGCTTTATTGCTGACAAGTTTGCAGGTACTTACACCGCTTCTGCGGCAGTGCGTGCTGATGCCACTGCCGACTCTATCCGTCAGTTTATCAATGAACTGAATGCCTTCCAGCAAAAAGGTATTGCAGATGATGAGCTGTCTTTTATGCGTCAAGCCATTAATCAGTCGGATGCGCTGAAGTACGAAACGCCAAATGCCAAGTTAGGTTTTATGGCGCAAATTCTGGAATTTAACTTAACGCCGGATTTTGTCCGTGAACGTAATCAGATTGTGTCTGGTATCAGTAAAGAGCAAATTAACGCGCTGGCCGCTAAACACTTAAATACCAAAGAAATGACAATTCTGGTGGTGGGTGATGCCAAAAGCTTAACGCCTGAACTGGAAAAACTGGGTTATCCGGTACAAAAAATCAGCTTATAATAGGGCTCAAACTGATAAGGCCGCCATCTGGTGGCCTTATTTTTATTGATGCTTTAGCTTGTCCATCCGTTATGCCGCCAGTTCTTAACATTCTTGTCATTTGGTTACAAAATTTTCCCACTATTCCATAGGTGAAACCACTTTTGCTCGCTACACTATAGCTGTCGTTTTTCTGAACTTTTTTTGCTGTTTAAAACAAAAAAGTTGGCAGAAAAGCAGGCACAGGCTTAAACAAATTTGGGATCAACAGCTTCATTTTTCTTAAATTTTTATTAATTTATGACTAATCGTCACAATTTAAAAAAAAAACGTGGCACACTAGCCTGTCCGCTGAACCTGGTAGTGGCTGTTCGAGCAGAGCCGCTAATCCTGACTGACGTTGTGGGTGGTCCTAATCCGAAAGTGCAGCAAGGTCGTATTGTGAAGGCTGAAACTTTTGGATCGTTATTAACTTTTTAATCTGGTTACTGTTATGAAAAAATTTAAATCCATATTATTTGCCGTTCTTGGCTTGATCTGTGTGTTTATGGTACTTGCAGGAGTCAAAGGTGGCCAGATTGCAGCCATGATCGAATCGGGCGAAACCTTTGTGCCACCACCGGAATATGTCAGCACTTTTAGTGTGGAACAACAAAACTGGCCTAATACTTATAACGCTATAGGCACAGTATTGGCAGATGAAGGTATTGTCGTTGCCGCTGAAGTACCAGGCCGGGTGAAAAAAATCAGCTTCAGCAATGGCCAACAAGTGACTGCGGGCACAGTGTTGATAGAGCAGGACGTAACCAACGAGCAAGCTCAGTTGCGTTCAGCAGAAGCCAGTTTAAAGCTGGCCAAAACCAGTTACGACCGTTTAGTGCAGTTACGCCGCACCAATATTGCTACTCAAAGCGAACTGGATAACGCCAAACAACAACTCGACAGCGCCTTAGCTCAGGTAGACAACTTAAAGGCGACCTTGCAGAAAAAAGTCATTCGTGCCCCTTTTGATGGCCGTATTGGTATTCGTCAGGTCGACTTAGGTACTGATTTACAGGCAGGTACTGCCATAGTGTCACTACAAGCCACCAACAAAGTACGGGTCAACTTCCCTGTGCCGCAAAACTGGCTGACTCAAATCACTAAAGGGTTACCTGTTGAAGTTTCAGTAGGTGATGGCGCAGTGATCGTCAAAGGTGAAATCAGTGCTATTGGTGCCGAAATTAATACCAACACCCGTAATGTGATAGTGCAGTCTATTTTAGACAACAGCACTGACGTGTTAATACCAGGCATGGCGGTGTCAACTACTGTGACTTTAACGGAGCCACATCAGTTACTGGTGGTACCAAGCACAGCCATTATTTATGCTCCTTTTGGTGACACTGTATTTGTGGTGGAAAAAGATGACAAAGGCGGCTTAAAAGCCCGTCAGCAATTTGTCCGCTTAGGCAAAGCCCGTGGTGATTTTGTTGAAGTGATTGATGGCCTGAAAGCAGGTGAGCAGATCGTCAGTGCAGGTGCATTTAAATTATTTAATGGTCAGGCAGTGGTACTGAGCAAAACTCAGCCGCCAGAATTTAAAGCTGCACCAACACCAGCTGATACCTGATTTGACGAACATCATCACCAGCCATTAACAATGAGCAGATTATGAATTTTACCGATATTTTTATTAAAAAGCCTGTGCTGGCCATAGTGGTCAGCCTGCTGATATTGCTAGCTGGCTTCCAGTCGATGAGCAATATGACGGTACGACAGTACCCACGTTCAGATATAGCTGTGATAAAAATTACCACAGCTTACATTGGTGCAAACGCTGATTTAGTTCGTGGTTTTATTACAACTCCAATAGAGCGGGCTATAGCCTCTGCCGGTGGTATTGACTACATCGAATCACAGAGCACTATGGGCGTGTCGACTGTGACAGCGCATTTGCATCTGAACTATGACCCGCTGAAAGCGATGACGGAAATCAGTGCCAAGGTAAATCAGGTGCGTGGTGATTTACCTCCTGAAGCCGAAGTACCAGCTATTGCTATTGAAGCTGCCGACAGCCAGTTTGCTGCTGCTTACTTAAGCTTTAGCTCAGATATTCTGGAGCAAAACCAGATCACTGAATTTTTAACCCGTTCAGTACAGCCGCGTTTAATTGCCATTAGTGGTGTGCAAAAAGCCGATATTCTCGGTGGCCGTACCTTCGCAATGCGGGTCTGGTTAAAACCAGAGCGTATGGCGGCTTTAGGCATTACCGCTTCAGATGTTCGTAAAGCACTGACCGACAATAATATTCAGGCCACTATAGGTCAGACCCGGGGTGCTTACACTCAGGTGAATTTACGCGCCAACACCGATATGAAAGGTGTGGACGAGTTTAAGCGCATGATTTTACGCCAGAATGGCGACGGTATCGTACGTTTATCTGATGTAGCCGACGTTGTACTTGGTGCAGACGATTACAACACTGACGTCAACTACTCAGGCGAAACAGCTGTATTTATGGGTGTGTTTGTTGCGCCAAACGCCAACTCTCTGGACGTAATTAAAGCCGTCACTAAAGAGATGGAGCTGATTAAAGCTGAGCTGCCCAGTGGTTTAACAGGTGAGGTGTCCTACGACGCCACTAAATACATTGAAGCAGCTATTGATGATGTCGTAAAAACGCTTGGCGAAACCTTACTGATTATCGTCATCGTCATCTTCCTGTTTTTAGGTTTCAGCCGCTCAGTGCTTATTCCTATTATCGCCATACCGCTGTCATTGATTGGCGCCATGTTTATTATGAAAGTCTTTGGCTTCTCATTAAACCTGCTGACGCTGCTGTCGATAGTTCTGTCTGTAGGTCTGGTGGTGGATGACGCCATTGTTATGGTGGAAAACATTGAACGCCATATTCAAAACGGCCTGAAACCATTCAAAGCAGCATTAGTTGCAGCCCGCGAATTGGGTGGCCCTATTATTGCGATGACAGTCACGCTGATTTCGGTTTATGTGCCTATAGGTTTGCAAGGGGGTTTAACCGGTACTTTGTTCCGCGAGTTTGCTATTACACTGGCAGGTGCCGTGGCTATTTCCGCCATAGTGGCTATTACGCTGTCACCTATGATGGCATCGCGTATGTTAAAACCTCATACCAGCAATAAAGCACCTCTGGACGGTATTTTTAACCGCTTCCAGCACTTTTACAGCCGTAAGCTGGAAAGCAGTTTAAATAACAGATCCGGTGTTTATGTATTCTGGATAGGCATCATGCTGCTTTGTGTACCTTTGTACAGCATGTCACCCAAAGAACTAGCACCTGTGGAAGATCAGGGTGTTATCTTTGGTATTGTCGATTCACCAGCCAACGCTACAGTCGATCAATCATCTTATTACGGCAAATACGTCAACGAAGCTTTTATGTCAGTGCCAGAAACAGACTTTACCTTCCAGATCACCTTCCCTACCGGTGGTTTTGGCGGCATGGTGACCAAACCCTGGTCTGAACGTGAACGCACTGTGTTTGAAGTGATGCCGGAAGTACAACAAAAGCTGGCTGAAATTTCAGGGGTACGGATATTACCTATCACTCCACCTTCGTTACCTGGTGGTGGTAATTTCCCGGTTGAGTTTGTGATTGCTTCTACAGCTGAGTCTGAAGAGATATACGACTATGCACTGAAACTGGAAAAAGTGATGCGTGAAAGCGGCATATTCCCTTTCCAGGTCATTGATATGAAAGTGGATCAGCCAGAGTATCAGCTGAATATTGACCGCGATAAAGTAGCAGATTTAGGCCTGAATATGCGTGATGTAGTGCAGGACTTAGGCACCTTGTTAGGGGGTGGTTACGTCAATCGCTTTAACATGTCAGGCCAAAGCTACAAAGTGGTGCCGCAAGTGAAACGGATGGAGCGTTTAACGCCTGATGATTTAACCAACCTCTATATCAAAGGTCCACAAGACCAGATGATTCGGGTCGATCAAATCGCCAGCCTGACGCACAGCACTGTGCCACGCAGTATCAACCGTATGCAGCAGCTCAACGCAGTGAAAATCAGTGGTGTGACTATTAAACCGCTGGACGAAACTTTAACTTTCCTTGAAACCGAAGCGAAAAAGTTATTGCCTAGTAGTTATTCTGTGGATTACACAGGTGAATCCCGTCAGTTAAAACGTGAAGGCAACACCTTCCTGCCGGCTTTTACTCTGGCTGTGACTATGATTTTCCTGGTGCTGGCAGCTCAGTACAACAGCTTCCGTGACCCTATCGTCATCTTGTTAGGTTCGGTACCTTTGGCTCTGTTTGGTGCGCTGGTCTTCACCTTCCTGAAAATCCCAGCGCCAATGCCATTTTTCACCGACGGTTTTACCAGTACGCTTAATATCTATTCGCAGGTGGGGTTAGTCACGCTGATAGGTTTGATTGCTCGTAACGGTATTCTGGTAGTGGAATTTGCCAACAAGCTGCAGGAACAAGGTAAGTCTAAACTGGAGGCTATTCGTGAAGCTTCAGTGCTGCGGTTACGTCCTGTGATGATGACCAGCATCGCCACTATCGCAGGTCACACTCCGCTGATCTTCGCTGAAGGTGCAGGTGCTGCGGCCCGTAACTCAATAGGTATAGTCTTAGTACTGGGTATGACTATTGGTACTTTGATGACACTTTTTGTCTTACCTTCTGTCTATATGCTGATCGCTAAAGATCACAGTCATGACAAGGTGATGGATGAAGACGATGATCAAGAAGAAGACCATCAGGTAAAACCAGCCTAAAACCAAAACATGAAAATGGGGTCAGATCACATTAGTTATGCGTAACTAATGTGATCTGACCCCATTTTTATTGAGTTAATAGCAATTCAAATTCTTGTGGTGGGACAGCTTTTGACCATAAGTAACCCTGAGCACAGCGACAACCTGCCTGCTGCAGTAATACCAGACTTTGCCCATCCTCTACCCCTTCGGCCACTGTATGCAAACCTAAACTGGTCGCTAATTGAATGATCCCTTTGACCAAAGCCAAATCTTTCTCATTTTGTCGGATACGGGCAACAAAGGAGCGGTCTATTTTCAAACTGCTCAGGCTAAACTGACTTAAATAACCCAGGTTTGAATATCCAGTGCCAAAATCATCAATAGCAAAACGCACGCCCAAAGCCGACAACTGCTCAATTTGTTGTTTCACCAAAGCCGTATCATCAATCAATACGGATTCCGTCAGTTCCAGCTCCAGCAAATGTGCTGCCAAACCTGTTTCTTTTAGTACTTGTGTGACCACTGTTGGTAAATCGCCTTGCTTAAACTGCATAGCCGAAATATTGACAGCAATACCTAAAGCAAAACCCGACTTTTGCCACAACACAGCCTGAGCACAAGCGCGCTGCAGTACAAACAAACCAAGCTCCTGAATTAACCCCGTTTCCTCAGCCAGAGGGATAAACACATCGGGTGGAATGGTTCCTAACTCTGCATCAGTCCAGCGCAATAAAGCCTCGGCGCCACTGATGCTATTGGTTTTTAAATCATAGGTAGGTTGATAAGCAACAGTAAAAAGCTGCTGTTTTACTGCCATACGCAAACGCATCATCAGGTTAAATTTATCCAGCTGTTGCTGCTCCATTTCAGACTGATACCAGCAAAACCTGTTGCGGCCCATCTTCTTCGCCTGATACATAGCTGTGTCAGCTTTTTTACAGAGTAGGTGAAAATCAGTGCCATCTTGCGGAGCTAGCACAGCACCAACAGAGGCAGACAGCTGCACTTTATGCTGCTGCACCATAAACTCCTGCTGACAGCTTTGTAATAAATTCTGAATACGCTGATCAAGTTCTGCCTGATGTTGCCACTGAGTTAAAATCATCACAAACTCATCGCCACCGAAACGGCTCAGCACATCCTGCTCTGACAGCTGACTTTGTAAAACCACAGCCAATTGTTGCAACACTTCATCACCAGCCTGATGACCCAAAGCATCGTTAACAGGTTTAAAGTTATCTAAATCAATAAATAATAAAGCTACAGGCCCTTGCGGTTTTACGGCTATTGCTCTTTGAAAGCCCAGTTCACATTGAATCCTATTGACTAAGCCTGTCAGCGGGTCGTGCTGAGCTAAACGCTGGATTTCCAGCTGAGATTTCACCACCCTTTCGTTTTCTTGTTTTAACTGTAGTAATACGTCTTTGGTATCACGAGCTATCAACCTCATGGTAAAGCCGCTGACAATAAGCAGTATATTTAAGGTAATAAATGAATTTAATGTAGCCCTGGGTTGACGGAATTCAACCCAGCCATACAAAGTGGCTAAAGCCATAGAAGAACAAAACAGTAGAATAAATCCAAATAACAGCAGATAAAAGCGCCGACCACTGTACATAGCGGCATAAGCCAGCACCAGCGGATAACCCAACAACATCAAATCAAAAATCCCCAGATTGATGCTGATCAGGCTGCAGATCATCAAGGTCAGCAACCACAATAGTGTAGCAATGGCAAAACGGATTTTAGACTGGTAAAGCAAAACTAAAATACAGATCAAACCAACAGCTGTCGCCAACAAAATGGCTGTGGATTTTGGGCCTGAGGGGAAAGAGCCACAAATTACAGCGACCAGACAAATCCAGACAATTTGTTTTAATCGCTTCAGCTGTGTTGCAGTTAAAGCCGTAATATCAGAACCGGCTGAAAATTCGAATAAGGTCCACTGCTTCATATTCTGCCTTGTGTCTGCATTCTCAATTCCATATCGTCATTCAGTTAAACGATAAAACCTGCAACAACAGGCCAGAGCTGCAGAATACCAGACTGCTAACAAATTAATACAGTTGCAGCTTAGATAATTTGCTATGAAATAGAAGCGGCAAGCTTGGACACCAGACTATATTTTTTCACAACAGCAGGTTCCTGTAACAAAGCCTGTAATTGCTCGACAGTCGTTTTCACATGATCTGCTTGCCAATGTGCTGTTTCGGCTTGGCTACCTGACCATAATTCACAGGTAGACAATCTATTCAGATGGGTTGTGGAGATCAGTATTTCATAACGTTCGCATCCCTCCTCCAACAAAGAGTGAGTGGCCAGAGTGGTTAAAAGTAACTTCGCTTCTTCAATGTAATGGGGCTGTACTAACAACTCTGCCGTGACATAAACTTTTTCCATCCCGATTTCCTTAAAAATTGACGGCTGTCTAAACCTATTTCAACAACCTGCATGAAACACGCTGTAACTCTCTCAGCGAGATCCAACTTCAGGCACTACGTTTTATCACTAAAAATACACCAATGAGCATCATGGCCAAACCTACTAAACGTTTGCCATCTAACACCGATTGCTGGGCTCCTAACAGTCCATAGTGATCAATAAAACTAATAGCGATCAGCTGCCCCAACAACACAAATGAAATAGCGTTACCCACGCCGTACTGAGGAGCCACCCAGGTGACGCTTAATACATAAAAGGCCACCAGCAATCCTCCCAGATAGAAATACCAGGGGATATTGGCGCGAAATATGTTGGTTGGCAGTCCTTCTGTTTTTAACAAAAAAGCCAATGACAGGGAAAAACCAACAAAAAACAACAACGCAGTCGCCAATGCTGAACTGCCAAGCTTAGCGCCCAAATGACTGTTTAACGCCGCCATTACAGGTATGCCTATGCCAGCTGTCAGCATCAGGCTTGGAAATAATAAATTGCTCGCCATGACTTTTAACTCCGGGGTTAAATAAGAGGTTCCGCAGCACTGTAGCTACGGAACCTCAAATCATTCAGTTGCTTAACTGCTTGACCATGGCTTTAGCTACATCATGAGCACTGGCTGGGTTTTGACCTGTAATAACACGGCCACTTTCAATCACAAACACCTGCCAAGGCTGTACTTTGCGGTATTGCGCGGCAGCACGGGTTAAAGATTCTTCCATCAAATATGGAATATCATTAATAGTGCCGTAGTCGATTTCCTCTTCGCGGCTAAAGCCAGTGACAATGTGACTTGCCAGCAATTTTTCACCTGAACTTAAAGTGACAGGCAACAAAGCTGCGGGGCCATGACATACAGCACCTATCACTCCGCCTTTCTCGTAGTGAGACGCCGCCAGTCTGGCGAAATCTTCATTGCCCGCCAGATCCGATAACAAGCCAAAACCACCAGGGTAAAAAATGGCATCGTAGTCTTCGATGTTCAACTGATGCACAGGCACAGTGTTATTCATCTGATTCTGAAAGTTGATATCACTCAGAATCTGACTATTCACTTCATCCCCTTCGATGTCAGTGCCATAAATCGGCGCTTTACCGCCTTGAATCGACGCAATTTCATAGTCTAGCCCGCTTTGCATAAACACATGCAGTGCATGGGTTAGCTCAGGGGAATAAGTGCCATTGGCTTTGTCAGTGGTGCCCAAAGTGGCGTGGTTAGTGACAACTATCAGTACTTTTTTCATGATGATTTCCTTTGTTGAACTGTTGATGTTTTGACAACGGGATCAGTTTATTTCTTTTCTCAGGAGATGATAATTAGGTAATATGGCAAATCATCTTTGCTGTATAGCAACAATAATTCGAAGGAATAGAGATGGACAGCTTTGAGGGCTTAATTGAATTTGTTGCTGTGGCTGAAGGTCAGGGTTTTTCCAGCGCAGCAAAACGCTTAGGATGCAGTGTCAGTCATGTCAGCCGACAGGTATCCAGGCTTGAACAGCGCTTAGGCTCAGCCTTGCTGGCCCGCACCACCCGTCAAATCAGCTTAACCAAAGCCGGATTGACCTACTATCAGCAGTGTAAAGATCTGATCAATGGCCTGGAGCAAGCCAATGAACAAGTCAGCTCACAGCAATTTCAAGTCAGTGGCACGTTGCGTGTCAGTGGTGCCGGCCCCTTTGCCGAGCAGTTTGTCGCTCCGGTCTTAATGTCTTTTGCAGAACAACACCCCAACCTGACCATTGAAATGGATTTTAATACCCGCATGGTGAATTTTGTTGATGACGGCTTTGATTTTGCTATTCGTTATGGCGAGTTAAATGACTCGAATCTGGTCGCGAGAAAACTGGCCAACAGGCCCATGATGGCAGTCGCAAGCCCTGACTATGTGCAGCAATATGGCATGCCGAAGCAGCCTGGCCATTTAAAAAACCACCAGTGTATTATTTCCAACAATGACCACTGGCTGTTTAACAATGCAGGCACTGCGGAAAGCATCAAAGTCAGCGGACGCTGGCGCAGTAATAATGCGCACGCCGTTGTGATGGCCGCAGAGCGCGGTTTAGGTATTGCCTATATGCCTAAAAGTAGCTTTAAAGCCGGTGTTGAACAGGGTCGACTGGTTCCTGTGCTGGAACCCTATTGGGGCAAAGGTGCCAATAGCTGGATTGTGTATCAAAACAAAAGATTTTTGCCATTGCGGGCCCGGCTGGCCATTGATTACTTAGTACAACATTTTGCGGATTGGGCTGAGTAACACAGCAAAATCGCAGAAAAAAGCCAGCGCTGAGGCTGGCTTGCTTTGGGGAAATTTAAGGCTGCAGTGATTTATCCCGTATCGCTTTAAACTCTTTACCAGGTAACCAATTAGGCCAGTTTTGGCTATTGGCGACCTCTAAACCCACCTGATAAAACAGGAATAAATCCTGCTGTGAACCCCGTAAATCCCACTTCGGATCAAACTCGTCATTCACCTTGTGATAGTAATCCGTGACATAGTTTTTACGTTGCTGTAAGCCCCA
>JAHIWM010000165.1 GCA_018815765.1 Gammaproteobacteria bacterium
GACTATCGACTTGCTCTTTGAGCTTTTGCTGACGTTTTTTATGGTTTTGCTGTTTTACATCTGTTTTTTGTTCAGTCATGTTGTCTCTCTTTGGAAAAATTTAAAAACCAGCGCTGCCAATACAGTGGATTTGCCATGGGCTTTGTTCGTTATAGCGGCTGATCCGGCTGACGCTGCCATAGGCAATAGACATCTGCTGCAGCCAGCGGCTTTGGTGTAAGTCGATGTTTAATAAGGACGCCAGCAGCAGACGGATCACACCGCCATGCACTAACCATAAAGCCCGCTGGTGCTGCTGCTCGTATTGCTGCTCGTAGTGAGAGCTGCTATGCAATTCAAAAGCGCTTAAAACCCGCTGCTGAAAATGAGTTAAAGATTCACCTTCAGGTGGCGTTATGGTAAAAGGCTGTTGCCAGAATTGCTGTTGCTCTGGCCAATAGGGGCTTTGCTCGTCAAAAGGCACACCGTCCCACAGGCCAAAATTCATTTCTTTTAAATCCGGCTCTATCGCAAGCTCCAGTTGCAGGCGTTGTGCCTGTGCTTCAGCACTTTGGCGGCAACGTTGCAAAGGTGATGTCAAAATAGTCTGATAAGACTGGGTAGAAAGCCACGACAGGCAGGCCGGGGATGATTGCTGCAACATTACATCAGTCCAGCCGTATAATGCGGCTGGGCCTGCCACAGGGCCATGGCGTACTAAATCAATTTGCTGCATCATTGCCTCGTTTTAAATAAAGCGGCAATCCTGCTGCAACAAAAATTACGTCATCACAAACTCTGGCCAGTTGTTGGTTCAGCCAGCCTTGTTGGTCGACAAAAACTCGGTTCAGTTCGCCCATAGGCACCAGCCCCATACCCACTTCATTGCTGACCAGTAGAAGTTTGCCTTCAAACAGACTAACAGTATCTGCTAACTGCTGGCGCGCCAGGGCAAAATCCTGCTCTGGCTGATGATACAGCTGATTATTTAGCCACAAGGTTAAGCAATCTACTAATACAGTCTGGCCTGAACCAGAAAGCTGGTCTAAGGCTTCACAGAGCAATAATGGGCATTCGATTAATAGCCAGCTGTCGGGTCTCTGCTGCTGGTGCAGTTTTATTCTTTGGCTCATTTCGATGTCAAAAGCAGTAGCTGTAGCTATATAGGTGACCTGCTCCGATGTTTTCGCCAGGCTTTCTGCCAGACTGGATTTGCCACTGCGGGCGCCGCCTAAAATCAGTGTTTTTTTCATTACTGCTGTCTCCACCAAATCAGCCACACCAGATATAAACCAAGCTCAGTGACTTGCTGCGCTGCGCCTAATAAATCACCTGTGTACCCCTGTAGCTGACTGCGGTAATAAAAAAACAGCAGCACAAAACTTAAGGCTAATGTGGCAGCGAGTGACAAAGCTAAAGACAAAGGGACAAAATACAAAAGGGGCACTACAAAAAGCCAGATCCACAGCAAAGCCCGTTTTTGTAGTGAGGTGGCTATAGGTTTGGTTTTACTCAACGAATCCAGTTGCTGATAAGGCAAGACAAAAGTAAGGCTTACTGCTGTGGCACGCGACAATCCAGCTACCAGCACCAAAGCCCAAATGGCTTCTGTCTCTAAGGCTTGCAGGCTTTGCCACTTGATTAAAAACACCGATAACAGTGCGACCAGACCATAAGTGCCGACTCTGCTGTCTTTCATAATCTCCAGCTTGCGCTCAAGAGATAAACCACCGCCCAAACCATCGGCAGTATCAGCCAGACCATCTTCATGAAAAGCACCTGTTAGTACCAGTCCTGTCATTAAAGCCAATAACACAGCGATGGAAAAGGGCAGCAGTTGAGCGGTAGCCACCAGCACCAAAGCTTGCAGGGCACCCAATAACAAGCCCACCAGACTTAAATAGCGGCTGCTTTGATTCAACAGTTCCGGGCTGTATGGCGTTGAAGCAGGCACAGGAATACGGCTGAAAAATGACAAAGCCAGGCAAAATAGTTGCCATTGCCTGAGTGGCCATTTCAGCAAAGAGCTTTTCACTCAAGAGCTCCGGCTTCCACCACTTGAGTCACGCCTGCATCAGCAAAACTCGCCATATCATTGTAAAAACTAATGGCGGCTTTGAGCAGAGGCACAGCCAAAGCAGCTCCTGTGCCTTCGCCTAAACGTAAACCTAAATCCAGTAATACTGTGGCATCCAGAGCCTTTAACACCGCCTTATGACCAGCTTCAGCACCTTGATGCGCAAAAATTAAATAGTCACGGCAATGTGGCGCTATCTGACAAGCTAATAAAGCAGCGACTGAGACAATAAAGCCGTCGATTAATACAGGTTTTTGCAACGCCGCTGCAGCTAAGATGGCGCCGCACAGCTGGACTATTTCAAAGCCACCAAATTCAGCCAGGATCGACAGCGGATCTTTGGCATAAGGTCGCTGCAAAGCCTGCTGAATCAACGACAGTTTTAATTCAAATTGAGCATCGCTAATGCCAGTACCACGACCGACACAAGTTTCAATCGGTAAATCAGTCGCAGCTGCGAGTAAAGCTGCAGCACTGCTGGTATTGGCTATACCCATTTCTCCCAACAGCAGTAAATCGCAACCTGCAAAAATATGTTGCCGTGCAGCATGACGGCCTAAAGCCAGACCCGCTTCCACCTGCGCCCGGCTCATGGCAGGGTCCTGGCTGAAATCTGCGGTGCCGCAGCCTAAAGATTGCTGAATTAAGCCGGCTGCATCCGGCAGTGACAGCAGCATGCCGGCATCTACCACAAAAAGCTCAATGCCATTGACGCGACAAAAACAGTTGGCAGCGGCACCTCCCGCTAAAAAATTCAATACCATCTGCTGGGTCACTGCGCTTGGCGCTATGCTGACGCCGTGGCTATTGATGCCATGATCTGCGGCAAATATCAGTAGCACAGGTTTATTCAGCGCTAAAGGGCCTTGGTTTTTATTTGGGCTCTGGATCAGCGCCAGTTGCAAGGCTAGCGTCTCCAATACACCCAAAGCACCAGCGGGTTTAGTTTTTAAATTAATACGCTGCTGTATGGCTGGCGTCGCAGTTTTATCTAAAGCAGGTATTTCAAATAACATAACAAGCGACTCCGTTTTCATCAGTATTTAACCGCGACGGTATTTAAATAACATGGATAAAAAGAACAGGCTGCCTATGGCTGAAGTAACCACCCCTATAGGCAATTCCTGGTCTGGCAATACGCTGCGGGATAAGGTATCCACGCCCACTAAAAACACTGCACCCAGCCAGACTGAACCCAGCAACAAGGCCACGCTGGATAAGCCAAATAAGGAGCGCACCAGATGGGGGATCATCAGGCCGACAAAAGCAATGCCACCACAACATGCGACAATAGCGGCGCTGACCGCAGCACAAAGCAGCAAAATTATTAAACGCAAAGGTTGTACATTGACGCCCAAACTGCGGGCACTTTCATCGCTTAATACCAAAGCGTCTAACTGGCGGCGATACAGTAAACCCAGCAACAAAGTGATAAACACCAGTGGGCTTATCAAAGCCACATGAGTCAGGCTGGCCTGACTTAAACTACCCATCAGCCAGAACATCACGCGGTTGGCAGCAAAAGGCTCTGATAAATACAGCAAGGTGGTAGTGATAGCACTGAGCATAAAGCTGACAGCTACGCCACAAAGTAGCAGACTTTCCAGCCGTTGCCAGCGACTGCTGGCACCAATAATCAGCACCAGAAATACCGCCAGCAAAGCGCCAAAAAAAGCGAATAAGGGCGTGAGCAATTGCCACTCTGGAACCACTATAGTGGCTATGGTTGCACCTAAAGCGGCGCCTGAGACTATGCCAAATAAATAGGGGTCGGCCAGCGGATTGCGGCTGGCGTTTTGCAATAAAGCTCCACAAAGGGCTAAACCAGAACCTGCCAGTAAAGACAGTAATAAACGCGGAAAGCGCAGTTGCCACAGCACTGTCGACTGCATCTCATCCAGCGGCGCCAGGCCAAATAATCCTGCCATGGAAATAGGCACTGAGCCTGTGCTTAATGCCAGCAGGCAGACTAAGATAAGCACTACCATAGCGAGTAAAAGACGCAGTGGTACAGGCAAAGCCGCTAATAACACCTTGCTCATACAGAGTCCTTGTAGCCAAAACTGACCCGTGGACAATCACCAAAAGGGTTTTGATCGATGAGACATGGAATGCGGAATACCTCCGTAAGCAGCTCTTGCGTGAGCACTTGTTCTGCTGTGCCGTCCGCCACCAGTTGACCTTGATTCAGCAGCAATAAGCGGTCGCCGTAGCGTGACGCCAGATTTAAATCATGAATACTGGCGATCACCGTAATATTCAGCGCTTTGGCAATACGCAGCACCTGATGCTGGTAATACAAATCCAGGTGGTTGGTGGGTTCATCGAGCAATAACAGCAGAGGTTTTTGCATCACAGCACGGGCCAATAACACCCGTTGTTGTTCACCACCGGATAAATGGGCAAAAGAATGGCGTTCTTTATTGGCTAAACCGACCAACTCCAGACTCTGCTTGAGTTGCTGCAAGTCCTGCTCTGTATTGGTTTGCCATAAAGCTTTATGAGGAATTAGCCCCATCAGCACCACATCGGCCACTGTTAAATCAAATAAAGGACCGGATAACTGACTGACGAGCGCCACTTTGGCCGCCAGCTCGCTTTGACTAAAAGTGGAGATGGGCTGGCCTTGCAATTTAATCTGACCGGAGCTTGGCTGATACTCTTTTTGCAGCAGTCGCAATAAGCTGGTTTTACCGGCGCCATTAGGACCAAGCAAAGCTACAAACTGGCCTGGCTCGATAGCAAAATTAAGCCCAGTTAATATCTGCTGCTGATTGATCAGCAACTGCACCTGCAAAAATTCGACAACCGGGGTTTGGCCCACTAAAACGCTCCACTAAAAAACGGGCAGGGACCAGGACATGCTGCAAAAAAACGCAGAGTTCCGGCACAGTGTAAGCCCGCACTGTGTGCTGCAAAAGTTGCAGCGCCTGAGGTTTGTAAAGGCAGGACATCTGACTTGCCATACTCAGTTCAGAGTGGCTTACAGTTGCGGGTACAGTACAGGATTTACACCTGTTTCCCTTTCAAGTTCATTGCAGTGGCTGAAAGCTTATGCAGAACACCTTTAACAAAACCAGCGCAGTGTAGCAGAGCAGGGCGCCGGACGTCAGCAGAAATGTCCGGCGGTCTGGATGTCTTTTAGTAGGCGGAGTAGGAGGTTATTCAGCAATCACTGTTTTAGTCAGCTCTGTGCCATCCGCTTGTTTAATCAGAAAGCTGACAGATTCACCTTTGTTCCTTTTCATTAAATTTTTGGCATCATCGGCAGGACATCCCGGAATAGCACAGTCGGCAATTTTCAAAATTTGATCGCCTACCAATACTCCGGCTTTTTCCGCAGCGCCACCTGGTACAAGTTCTTTTACTTTGACACTGACAATAACAGGGTTAAAAAAACCATCCGCATTAATATCCAGAGCTAAACCTATTTTACCTTTTTCCGCAGCCAAAGCTGTGGTACTCACCAAGCTGCAAAAAGCTGCAGATAACAACAACATTTTTTTATTCACGCCGATGATTCCTTATCTTTAAATTAACGAATAAAACCAGATGTTTACATAAGCGACAATAAAACGAATGCAAGATGGAAACAAGCCGTAGTGGAAGATATTTGCCGAAGCAGGGTGAGCATATCTGGTAAAGCAAATAATGCCGTGCAATAGTAGATTTGTTTGATCTGACTAACGGTATCGTTGATGCAAAAAAGTTTAATAGCTGGGTTAATGGCAGTCTCGTTGTTTTACTCAGATATCACGCATGCGTGCGTACTTCGAATGGCAGCCGAAACCAATTTCCCTCCTTATCAGCTGCTGAAACAGCAACGCTGGGAGGGTCAGACAGTGGAGCTGGCGAGGCTATTGGCGGCTGAAGTCGGTTGCGATCTGCAGTTTGTTGATATTCCCTGGCTGCGTTCGTTAGCGCAAATTAAATCTGGTGAGCTGGATTTAGTCAGTCATATGTCCTACAGCGGAGAACGAGGGCGCGATTTTGCTTTTGTTGGTCCTCATCATATAGAGTCGATGTGGTTGATCGGCAATCCGGACAAGTTACCCAAAGTATCAGCGCTAAAAGATTTAAGTGAAAATATCGACCTTGGCCGAATTGCCGAGCTTGTTGGTGCCTATTACGGCGAGGAATTTGCGTTGTTAAAACAAAATCCTTTTTTTGCCAGGCAATTGGTTAGTATCAGCAGTATTCAGGACAAGCTGGCCTTACTGGAAGCGGGCAGGGTCAATGCGATTTTGGAGGATGAATCCGTACTGTATTACTGGCAAACGCATCAGTACCAAAATGCTGAAAAGTATCGACCTTTGTTGTTGGTGTATAAGAGCCCTGTCTATTTTGGGTTCAGTAAAAAAAGCTTATCTAAAGCGATGTTAGTTAAATTGCAAAAGGCATGGCAGAAGTTATATGACCAGGGTGTTATAGATAAAACAGTAAAGCGTTATCCGCGAAAAACTGCAGATGTGCTGACCCCTTCGACTACCTTGTAACGCCATAGAGTAAAACAGCCACTGCGCTTGCCAGCAAACAATACAACGCCATAGGCAGCAAAGTAAAACGCATAATCTGTCCTTCCTGCCCTGTCAGTTTCACTACTGATGCTGCAGCGACCACGTTCACCACACAGAGCATATTGCCTGCATTGGCTCCCAGCATTTGTAGCGCCAACACCAGGTGCAAGGGCAGGCTTGAATCTGTCGCCAGTTGTTGTTGCATACTGGCAAACATCAGGTTGGAAAAGGTGGCAGAACCTGCGATAAATGACCCTAAGGCACCCACCCACGGCGCATACCACAACCAGATATCCGCCAGATGCGCAGTGGCCATAGCGGCCAGATACATCGGCATAGCGGGCAAATCTGCACTGTTCAGATCCGAATGTAAAAACAAACGTACCATAGGCACTGCGCTGGCAAGCGTAATAGCAGCAGGCCAGATCCTGCTTAAGCTTTCACTAGTGGCTTTGCGCATCAGTAGGCGACGTTTGCTTTGCCATGGTAATAACAACAGTACGGTCAACACAAACAAAGTGCCGGGTAAATACAAAGGCTGAACTGAGGTGGATAAGGTGGATCCAAAAATCTCTGACCAATTGAATTTCACTGCCTGCAAAGTATCTTTAAAAGGTAAAAATTCCAACCGGCTTATCACTAATAAAGCCGCAAGTAACAGATAAGCGCCCCAGGCTTTGAATAAAGCTAAGGGCTTAGGCGCAGCTTTATCCTCTGTTGAGGTCTTATCCGTTTCGTTGTCACAGCGCCATAGAGTCGCAGGCACGGCGATACCAAAACGCACCAGCAAGGTCAGCAACACCAAACCCGACAAAGCACCTAACATAGACGGGAATTCAGGACCAAGATAACGGGCGACCAAAAATGCCGGCAGGCTATAACAAAGGCCTGATAAAAAGGCCAGCGGTGCAATAGCCAAACCAGAGCGCCAGCTTGGTGTGTCACTAAAATAGCGGCATAACAACAGGCACATCAGCACTGGTATGACGCTTGCGCACAACAGGTCAATACTGGCTGCGGTTATAGCGCTTTGCTCTATCAGCTCTGGCGAAACGCCCGGTAATCCGTTGGTCAGTCCTACCAGCACTGGAGTGCCAATAGCGCCAAAAGACACAGGCACCGAATCTGCTATCAGGGTTAAAACCACCGCAGCCAAAGGCCTGAAGCCTAAAGCAATTAATAACGGTGCAGCTATAGCGGCCGGTGTGCCAAAACCAGCGGCACCTTCTAAAAAAGCCACCAGTAACCAGCCAACAAACAATAACTGAATACGATGATCGTTGGAGATACTGGCAAAACCACGGCGGATCAGCAAAAAACTGCCGTTATTCTCAAGCACATTTAAAAGCAGTAAGGCACCAAACACCACCCACAGCACAGTAGCTGCAATGACCAGACCTTCAGCGACAGCTGCCGCTATTTGCACTGTAGGTACAGACCAAACCATGGCAGTTAGGATCACTGTGCCCAGCAGACACAGTGGCATAGCTTTGCGGGCGGGCCAGCGCAACAGGACTAAAAACACTAGCACACTCAGTAGCGGAAAAAGTGCACTCAACAAAAGCCAGGCGTCCATTTGCTATTGCTCTATTCATCAGATCTCGTGGCTAAGGTAGCTGATTTTTATCCATATAAACCAGAGCTAAAACAAAAGACTGTGTTTTAATTTGCGATTGGATATAAAAAAAGACCCCGAACTAAGCGAGGTCTTTTTATTCAGTTAAAAGCTTAATGCCCCGATGATTTGTCCGGAGACTCTTTATCCAGTAAGTCCAGCTCTTTACTAATAGCCAGTGGTGAGCCTGTATTGCGGGCCAATACCATATAGGCTACAGGCACCACGTAAATGGTCAGCAAGGTGGCAACACCCACACCAGCGAATATAACCATACCTATCACCATGCGGCTTTCAGAGCCAGGGCCAGTAGTGACAATCAGCGGAATAGCACTGAAAACAGTAGTGAAGGCGGTCATGACGATAGGACGCAAACGTAGGGTGGAAGCACGTTTAATGGCATCTTCAAACTCTACTCCGGCATCACGCAGCTGGTTGGCAAATTCAACTATTAAAATGCCGTTTTTCGCTACCAAACCTATCAGCATCACCAGGCCTATCTGGCTATAAATATTCAGCGTCATACCGGCTAAATATAACCCTGCTAAAGCACCAACTAAACCCAGTGGCACTGTAAGCATAATGACAAATGGATGCACAAAGCTTTCAAACTGTGCGGCCAACACCAAAAAGGTGATCAGCAAAGCCAAAGCAAAGATCAGTACTGTTGATTCACCACTTTCTTTAAACAGCAATGACTCGCCTTTGTAGTCGATACCTACTGTACCTTCGATATTGTCTTTGACCGTTGTTTCTAAAAACTCCAGTGCTTCGCCTAAGCTGTAACCTGGAGCGAGGTTAGCGGTAATGGTGATACTACGCATTCTGTTGTAGCGGTTTAAGCTGGATGTGGTTGCTTCTTCTTTCAGCACCACCAGGTTATCCAGTGGGATCAGTTTGCCTGACTCGTTGGCCCGCACATAGACATTACTGATACTGCCAGGTTTGGCAAAATCTTTGTCTTCACCTTCGAGTATTACATCGTATTCTTTACCCCGGTCGAGGAAAGTCGTGACCCTGCGGCCACCCAACATAGCTTCCAGAGCCTGACCTACAGCACCGACAGAGATACCTAAATCTGCAGCCCGCTCACTGTTAATTTCCACCAGTACCTGAGGCACAGTTTCTTTGTAGTCGTGATCCAGCATTTGCAGTTGTGGATTTTCTGCTGCTTTGGCCAGCACTATATCTCGCCACTGCACCAGCTCCTGATAAGTATTGCCCTGAATAACAAATTGCACAGGACGACCACCACCCCGACCGCCGCCTAAGCCGCTGCGCATAAAGGTAAATGCTTTTACATCAGGCAACTCGTTCAGTTTGCCGCTGACTTCCTGCATCAGCTCTGAGGTACGTCTTTTGCCGTTATTCCAGTTTTCTGTGCCGACTATCGCCACGCCGCCAGAATTGCCCCAACCAGGCACGCGGATCAACAAACGGTTAAACTCGCCTTTCGTAGTAGGGCATCAGTAAGTCTTCGATTAAACGCATATTACGGCTGTTGTTGGTATAACTGGCACCTTCAGCACCACTCATATTGACAAAAAAGGTACCTCTGTCTTCCTGTGGCGCAAGCTCAGATGGGATTAACTTTAATAGCAATAGAGTCGCGACAAAACTCATCACCAGCACGGCCATAGTGGGCCAACGGCGTGCTATCACAGAATTCAGCTGATTACTGTAGCCTGCTTCCAGTTTGGCAAAACCTTTGTGCATGGCTGCACTGAAACGGGATTCACGTTTTTTATGCGTTAATAACTTACTGGCCAGCATAGGGGATAGGGTCAAAGCGGTAATGGCAGAAAACGCCACAGCAGCTGCTACGGCTAAAGCAAATTCAGTAAAGAGTTTACCCAATTCACCTTGCATAAAGACCAGCGGTACAAAGACTGCAATCAATACCAGCGTGGTAGCTACTACGGCAAAACCTACTTCTCTGGCACCACGATAGGAGGCAAGCAACGGGTGTTCGCCTTCTTCAATACGACGATAGATATTTTCCAGCACCACTATTGAATCATCCACCACTAAACCTATGGCTAAAACCATAGCCAGTAAGGTCAGTAAGTTAATGGAGAAATCCAAAGCGTAGAGCACAGTCACAGCTGCAACTAAGGCAACAGGCACTGTGATGGCA
>JAHIWM010000166.1 GCA_018815765.1 Gammaproteobacteria bacterium
CCGCCCGCTAATACAGCAGCGGCACAACCTTGTAATAACCAGCTTGTTACTAACAGCAACATTAATTTATTCAACATTAAAGCTCTCCTTGTTGCGGAAACAGAGTTATGTCGATGAGCTCGCATAACGCATGCAATAAAAATGTATAACACTCAAATACCCGGGCTGGTCTGTGCGCCGGCACCTTTAATTCCGTATCCTGATTGCCCAGTAAACCAGATAATTCGCCACTGTTATCTACTGTTAAAGCCACCACAGTCATATCTTTGGTTAAGGCGGCTTCAACGGCTTTAATCAGATTATGCTCTTCACCTGTCATTGAAATAGCCACCAGCACATCACCGGCCTGACCTAAAGCCCGTACCTGACGTGCCAGATGATCAGGATTCTCCTGATTACCAGGTTGCAAGCTGGAGTTGTTACTTAACAAGGCAAAAGCCGGTAAACAAGGCCGTTCTGCTTCAAACTGATCCAATAACAGCTGAGCAAAATGAGTGGCTAAAGCTGCTGATGCACCTTCACCACAACAAATTACTTTGCCGCCATTGATCAGGCAATTCACCAGACTGACGGCAGCGTTTTCGATAGGGGCAGACAAGGCTTCGCCTGTCGCTATCATGGTTTGAATATTTTCAGTAAAAAGTTGCCTGATATGGTCTTGCATTAGTTAGCTGTTCCTGCAAAAGCGTTTTTAATCCAGCAAATATCTGCTGGTTGTTCAGTAATGGCCACTACATCAAAACGACAATGCTGTTGGCCAACACTCTGTAAATAACTTAAAGCGGTGCGGCTTAGTTTTTGTTGTTTGCTCAAAGTCACTGCTGCAGCTGCACCACCAAAGTTGCTGCTGCGCCTGAACTTCACTTCAACAAAAACCAGCGTCTGTTGCTCGCGCATCACTAAATCAATTTCACCAAAACGACAACTGTAGTTTTGCTGCACCAGTTGTAAACCTTGTTGCTGTAAAAACACTAAGGCTTGTTGTTCATAAAACTGCCCAGTGCTTTTACTCATTTACGGCGTCCGTGGTGTCAGCAAACCATCCTTACTGTATTTGCCCCAGGTTAACTGCCGCTGAACCTGTCCACCTGTGGACAAGGCCAGATTGCCTGTTAAACCCTGATAACGCAGCGCTGGAAACTGTTGTTGCTGCTTTAATCGGAAAATTAAGTGGTAGGAATCGTAGCCCATCGCAAACAAACGTTGCAGGGTTTCATCCTGCTGCGGAAACAGCTGCTCAAATTGCTGGCGGAACTCTTGCTGCTGACCTGTGCTAAGCATCCATGGCATTTCAGTAAAAGTTAAGCCTTGTAAGTCTCGACGGTCGGTAAATTCTGCCGACTTCTGATGGCTGCGCGAACTGGCGTACACAGGCACTGTTGTTTTAGTCGGCGCTACGGAAACATCAATATATGGTTTCAGCAAACGGGTTTGCGATGGGTCGGCCAGTAAATAAATAGCGTCTATATCCTGACGGCTATGAGGTTCAGCTTTGACACCTTCACCGGCTAACTGGCTGATTTCACGAATACGCTGCTCGCTGGAGGCTGTTTCCAGTAATTGTTTGATGGTGCTTTCCATACCCGCCTGATCGGCAAACCAATAGACTTCAGGTTCTTTACCCGCTATTTGTTTCCAATCACGGCCAAATTGTTCAGCCATACGCTGGCTCAACGGGTTACGTGATGCCATCAGCACAGGTTGTTTATAGTTTTTCTGTTTAAACAGCATGGCCATTTGGTGCGCTTCGTCTTCTACACTTAAGGAAAAATAAAACTTATCGGCAGATTGTTGCACCAAATCGGTTTTACCATTTAAAAACAGCGTTGGAATGGTCCAGTCCGCTTGTTGTGAAATGGCATCCACTTGTTCTCGAAGCAAAGGCCCAATCACAAAATCCACTTGTTCAGCCGCCAGTTGCTGTTGCAAAGCTGCAGTGTCTGTTTGGCTGTCGATAAAAATTAAACGGGCTTGCTGGTTGGCTGAGGCGGCCAGAATACCTTGTTGAATAGCTTCGGCGTGCTGGCGGAAGTTGCTGCTAAAAGGTAGCAATACGGCGATAGTTTTTGGCGAAAACGCATCTACAGCGCTTAATTGCTGAATTTCAGCCGGCAGCTGCTGCAAAGATGGCAGGTTTGGGTATTGTTGCTGCCAGTCGCTAATTGCCTGAGTTAAAGCCGGAGTATTACCTAAATGCTGCTGATGCAGTTGCAGTAACTGGGCCCAAGCCTGAGCTGTGGGATCAGAGCTTTGGCGCACCTTTTCTAACTGGTCTGGCGTCAGCATGCCCAGTTGTTGCCACAAGGCACTTTGATGGCTGCTTTGCTCTGGTTGCAATGCCAGCAACTGCAGGTAAGTTTTAACGGCTTTATCCGGTTCTCTTCTGCTGCTTTGATACTGTGCCAGGCTTTGTAAATAAGTAGCTTTGTCTTCGTCTCTGAACGAGGTTAACGAATATTGGCTGCTGAATTTTTCAATGTCTTCATGATCATCTGCTGCGACAAGGCCCTGAAAAAAAGGCAATAGATTGGCTTGCTGCACTTCAGGTGAGGCTTGTTGTGCCAGAACCCTGCTAATCGCCAACGCTTGTTCAATTTCACCTTGTTGCAAATGCGCTTTGGCTGCTTCAAGCAATTGCCATTGCTGCTCTGAACCTTGTTGCTGGCCTGCCTGTTCAATAAAGTCAGCGCCAGACAACGGCTTTTCAATTTTAACTATTTCTACTTCTTCTGCCAAAGGAGCAGGTTTGACGATCGGAGTCCGTTTTACCGGAGCTGCCTGCTCTGGAGTGGAAGAACAACTGGCTAACGCTATAGCGCTGCCTAAAAGAATAAGTGGCTTCAGTTTGCTGGATTTCACAATGCACAGGTACAATGAAGGAAACATGCAGGTATCTTACTCAGTGCCGTGCCTAAGCTCAATGAATTCCAGCCAAAGTAATTCAAGTACAACGGAATAAGCGCCATATGACTGCACAAAGCGGAAATCTATACATAGTAGCCACGCCCATCGGCAATTTAGACGATATCAGTCAGCGCGCTATCAAAACGTTAAGCTCTGTAGCCTGGGTGGCGGCGGAAGATACCAGACACAGCGGTAAGCTGCTCAGCCATTTAGGTATTTCAGCCAAAATGCTGGCGCTGCATGATCACAACGAAAAGCAACGTGCTGCCACTTTATTGCAAAAATTGCAGGCGGGTGAAGACGTAGCTCTGATTTCAGATGCAGGCACACCGCTGATTAGTGACCCGGGTTACAGCCTGGTGCGGTTATGCCGTGATGCTGGTGTACGCGTCGTACCAATCCCTGGTCCTTGTGCTTTGATAAGCGCCTTGTGCTGCGCTGGTTTACCTACAGACAAATTTCACTTTATTGGCTTTTTACCAGCCAAAAGCCAGCAGCGCCAGAATGTGCTAAGCGCCATACCACAAGGTGTGGGCACCTTAATTTGTTATGAAACGGCGCGCCGTATCAAAGACTGTTTAGAAGATGTAGTCAAAGTCTTTGGTGCAGAACGTGAGTTGGTGCTGGCAAAAGAGCTGACGAAAACCTTTGAAAACTTTGTCTATGGTACAGCTGCAGAAATCACTGCCTGGTTAGATGAAGATCCGGCCCGTTGTCAGGGCGAAATGGTGCTGATGATAGCGCCAACTTTGGCAGCCGAAGAAGAAATTAACCCAGCAGCTCAGCAAACTCTGAAACTGCTGATGGGCGAATTACCACTGAAAAAAGCCGCAGCTTTAACAGCAGAAATTCACGGAGAAAAGAAAAACGCTTTGTACAAGCTGGGGTTAAGTTGGGGCGAGATGTAGGGGCGTGGGCTTGTCCCTGCTCGTGCCGGTGATTATACAACCCGGCCTTTAGGTTCATGAAAAGAGGTTCACACCGAAAGCCCGACAGGCTGGTGTGAACCCGGATCGCTAGTATTTGTTTGATGTCCTCAGTTCAACTCGCAATACATCAGACAGCCAATACTCCTGATCAAATTCCATCACTTTGCAGTCGGCGTCATAACTGGTTCTGGTGATCAGCGTTCCTGGTGTGCCTGGTGATACATGTAAAGACTTGGCATGTAGATCGTTAAAGGCAATGGGGGTGATCTGTATGTCGGAATATTTCACTTTAATGCCATAAATATCAGCCAGAACCACACTTAATGAGCTGTCCAGATTGGCATGATGTAAACCCGGATAGCGGGACAAATCCAGATAAATATCTTCAATCAAAACAGGCCTGTTATTGATAGAACGTTTGCGCTGTATATGGTAAACAGGATCGCCTTTTGTGATATTTAAGGCTTCAGCCAGCATGCCTGATGCGGCTTCCTCTTCGCAAAAAATCAACTCTGTGGTGGGTATATACCCCTGATCACTGACGTTGGTCATAAAACCTTTGTCCAGACCTATATCAAAAGACAAACGCTTGCCCGAAACGTACCAACCCCGGCGATCCATTCTGAATACTTTGCCTTCAATTTCCAGCTGAAATAAGGCATCCCGCAAGGTAAGCCGGGTCGTTTGTAATTCTTCCGCCAGTTCTCGTTCTGAAGGTAATCGCTGATTGGCCTGATAAAATCCGGATGCTATTTTTTCTGCGATCACATCCCGCAAAATAAGATAGGTTCTTCTATTTTTCTTCAACTTTTCCATTCATTCCGGCTCAGGTTCAGGCGTCATCGCGAGTTTACCTGCATTCGATGGTCTGAACAACGCGTAAGCTTTTGTTGTTCCTGTTTTTGTTTATACCAGATTAAATATTTAATAATCTGGTATAGTCCAGATCATCTAACTGTCACAAAGCAATGGTTAAATTCCCACCTAAATACAACCACTAACATTGGGAGCTTGGTGTGAATAATAAAATGCAGAGAAAAATCAGTATGTTGAGTCCAGTTGCCCGCGCAGTATCTATGGCGCTGGTTTGTGTGTCCTTTGCTGGTGTGGCGGCTGAAGCTCCGGCAGCAAAAGCGGAGCAAGGGATAGAAAGGATTGCGGTGACAGGTAGTTACCGCGAAAGTCTGGCTCAGGCTGTGGATATGAAAAGACTGAATATTGCAGTCTCGGATTCTATAGTGGCAACTGATATCGCAGATTTCCCAGATCAAAACCTGGCTGAAGCATTACAGCGTATTCCCGGTGTGGCGATAGAGCGCGACAAAGGTATGGGCACTAAGGTGAATGTCCGTAGTCTTGGCACGGAATACACTCATACCACTATTAACAATGTCTCTACCTCTTCAGGCAGCGGCGGACGTGACGTTAACTTTGATATCTTTGCATCTGAACTGATCCAGTCGGTCACAGTGAAAAAGTCGCCGCTGGCTTCTGATGAAGAAGGTGGTGTGGCTGGTGTTGTGGCTATTCAAACCGCTCGCCCGTTCGATTTTACTGGCAATAAAGCCATAGCTTCTGCTGAAGGGGCTTATAACGATTTATCCGAAAAAACTGATCCACGTTATTCGTTTTTAGTTAGCACCAATCAGGCGGATAAATGGGGGGCTTTATTCTCTTTTGCCGCTGAAGATCGCACTGTCCGCACCGACCAGGCTGATACCGCTGAATTCAAAACTCTGGGTACTATTTCTGAAGATGCTTACGACATCACTTACGAAAAAGCCAAAGACAATGGCATGTCTGAAGCCGCTGCTGTAGCTGCTGCAGAAAACGCCCGCCAGTCGGCATTACCCACTGGTGTTTCTCCGGATGCGCTTTATGCGGAAAACGTGCGGGATGACATTATGCTGAATGCTCAGGAGAAATGGGGAGCAACCTTAGGTCTGCAATACCGTCCGATTGAAGATATGGAAATCAGTCTGGATGCAATGGCAGGCAATTTTAAAGGCAAAGAAGATGACTATATGTTTGGCTCCTGGTCAGGCGACGCAACTAAGGCCACAGATTTAACTATCGACGACAATGGCGTGGTGACCAAAGGTACCTTTGCAAATACTCAGCATGAGTACAAATCCTATGACAGATACCGCGATGAAGACTACAACCAGGCCAGCCTGAAAATGGACTGGAGTTTAAACGGCTGGGAAATTGAAGCTTTAGTGGGTTTCAGTTCTGCGGATCGCACTTACCAGCGCACTCAGGCGAAATGGACCAGATACGAGTCGATGATCCAACAATACACCGACAACGGCATGATCCGAAGCTCTGCAGACTTTGATCTGGCGAACGACCTGACGGGTTATGGTTTTCAATTCTGGGATTTCGATAACACCAAAGTAGAAGACGAAAAAATTGTCTACCAGACTGATTTCGAGAAAAAGCTGGATCTGGCAGCTTTACCCGCCTTAAGTTCGGTCAAATTCGGCAGCCGTTATTCTGCCAAATCCATGACCCATGACCACGGCTGGACAGAAGTAAAAGGTGCAACAGTGTTTCAGGGCGAAGGTGGTGAGCAATACACCTCTGAAGAATGGGTTGGAACTGGTATTCCTATCGATCAGGCTGTTTCAGTCAATGATCTGATCCCTGGCTCCGATTATATGTCACAAATCCCGGGTAAATTTAATGCATGGAAAGTAGTACCTAATGCCTGGGCCCGCGAGAAGTTTTATGTCGACGGACTGGAGCCGAACTATTTCTTTAACGATCACTACCAGGTCGATGAAGACGTTTTAGGTTTGTATGCCATGAGTAACCTTTCATTTGAACTGGGTTCCTTACCTGTAGATCTGAATGCCGGTGCCCGTTATGTGTCGACCAGCCAGACCTCCTTTGGTTACCAGAATCTGGATGGTGAGTGGAGTGATATGCCGGTGCAATTTGACGCCGACTATAAGGATGTTTTACCTAGTCTGAATATGACCATGAGCCTGAATGACGACATGCTGGTGCGTTTTGCGGCAGCAAAAGTCATGTCCCGTGCTTCGTTAAATCAGCTGTCTGGCAAAAGGGATATCAGTACCAACAACAAGACTATCAAGATGGGTAACCCGGAGCTGGATCCATTACGTGCCAACCAGTTTGATCTGGCCTTTGAATGGTATTTCCAGGAGGGCTCTCTGATGGCGTTGACTGCATTTTATAAGGATCTGGAATCCTTTATCACTGAAGCAAAAACCGGCACCACTGAATATCAGGGTCAGACCTATGAAGTGTATTCCTACATTAATGGTGAAGGCTCAAAGATCAAAGGTGCCGAAGTAGTACTACAGTTTCCGTTTTCAGAGTTAAGCGAGTCTTTGGATGGTTTTGGTGTCAATGCAAACTACACCTGGGTGGACAGTTCTGATGGCCATATCTCAGATATAGGTTTATCAGTGCCTATGTTTGGTTTATCAAAAGACTCTTACAACGCGACTTTGTACTACGAAAACTATGGCTTTGATGCCCGTATTGCATATAACTACAAAGGTGAGTCTGTTGAATCGCTGGAGGACAATCTGTACCCGGTGTACCGCGAAGGTTATGGCCAGTTTGATTTATCGGCTGGTTATGAAATTACCGATAACTTCAAAATTACCGCAAAAGTGATCAACTTAACCGATGAATATATTTCGCAATATCAGGTTGATCCGGCTTATCCAATGATGCTGCAGGCTTCAGGGCGCCGCATGAGTGTGGGAGTCCGAGCTTCATTCTAAAACTTCCATTTTACTGATGTAAAAGCCGCAAGTTGTGACTTTGCTCACCCCTTGCGGTTTTTTAGCTATTTTATTTTGGGGAATTAAAACGATGAGTTATTTAGGCAAGGTAGTGGGGTTGGGTTTATCGGCTCTGGCGTTAATTTGTGGATTAACTGCCTGTAAAGATTCCACCGCAGAACAACAAAAAGCGGAAGACCAGACAAGCAAAGCAAAACATGTGGTGATCATTGGTGTGGATGCTATGAGTCCGGATGGCATTCTGAATGCAAAAACTCCGGTGCTGGACGGATTAATGAAGTCAGGCTCTTATACCTTTAATGCAAGGGGCGTATTACCTACGTCCAGTAGCACCAACTGGAAATCTATGGTGTCAGGTTCTGGTCCTGAGCAGCATGGCGTCACCTCTAATTTCTGGGAAAGAGATGATTACAACTTTGCTCCTGTTACCACGGGCATGGAAAACATCTTCCCCACTTTATTTGGTCAGTACCGCCAGCAAAATGCGGCCGCTAAAATTGCTGCTGTGTATGCCTGGGATGGTTTTGGTCGTTTAATTGAACGCTCTGCTCTGAGTTATGATGTGGCCGGAGAGTCAGATGAAAAAACGGCGCAATTAGCCGCCGACTACTTAGTGAAAGAAAAACCAGAATTACTTTTTGTGCATCTGGACTGGGCCGACCACATAGGCCATGAAAAGGGGCATAAAACTGCAGAGTATTATGCTGCAATAGAGCAAATCGACCGTCAGATTGGCCTGATTGTGAAAGCAGCTGAATCAGCCGACCTGCTGAAAGACACCGTATTTATTATTACCTCCGATCATGGTGGTATAGGCTTGGGCCATGGTGGTGAAAGCCTGGATGAGCTGGAAATTCCTTTTATTATTTTTGGGGCAGGCATCAAAGCCAATCATGTGATAAAGCAGCCTGTCTACACTTATGATACAGCGGCTACCGTAGCATATATTCTGGGCTTTGAAGCTCATCCGGCCTGGATTGGCAGAGCAGTGCGCACTGCTTTTATTGGACAGCAAGAACCAACAAGCAAAATTGCTCTGGTTCCAACCAACACTCTGTCTGCGCCTGTGCTTTCTCCTAAAGCAGGTTTGTACGAAGCTGCAGGTGGTTTGTTTGCTGCTGATCAGGCCAAACTTGTGATCAGCAGCAGTGTAGAAGGGGCGGAAATTCGTTACAGCCTGGATGGTTCTGAACCTACTAAAGATTCTGCACTTTATCAGCAGGAAGTGCTGCTTAAGCAATCTGCTATTGTCAAAGCCCGGCATTTTAAAGGCCCGTCAGAGCAAAGCGGCACAGCCACAGGTTTTTATCACCTGATCCCACAAAACCCTGAAAATGGCATCCGCTATCAATATTACGAAGGTGAACGCTGGCAGTTTTTACCCGCCTTGTCTGCGTTAACTCCTGTGTCTTCCGGCACAACCTATCAGTTCAGAGTGAACGATATCGCTAAAAGCCGTGGCAATTTTGGCATCAGTTTTAGTGCATGGATTAAGATTGAAGTGGCAGGCCAACACAAGTTTTATACCTATTCAGACGATGGTTCGAAGCTCTATATCGATGATAAAGAAGTGGTGAATAACGACGGCGATCATGGCACTTTAGAACGCGCCGGTGTGGTGGAGTTAACGCCGGGATTCCACAAAATCCGGATGGATTACTTTAATGCCGGTGGTGGTTACTGGCTGGAGGTTTTCCATAAAGCGCCAGGTCAGCCAAAGCAGCTGATTAAACCTGAATTGCTGTTTTTGAACCAACCCGCCTCTGGCAACTAAGCAGGGATACAGAGCTGCCTTATGAAAAAAGATCCGTCCAAGCCTCAGACCTGCATTCAGATTGAGGGTATGCCGTCAGTCAGGGATCCTGCAATTAGAGTGCTGCAGGTGCCTGTGCTACAGGCCTGCCCTGAGAGTTTTGCTGCTTTTGGCCGCCTGGTCACGGATTACCAGGCGGAGCAGGTGTTTATTGAAACCTGGCCTGCTTCGGGTTGGCGTCCTGTTGAAGCAGGCACAGGTAACGAAGGCGGCATAGTCGAAGGGCATTTTGAGTTTTCACGCACTGGCAGTCTGATGATTGCCAGAAATCATGCGGTAGATGGCCACTATATTACCGGCTGGTTTAATGACCCGGCCAGTGCCGGGCCAGAAGACACTGCCGCTGATTACCGGCAAGTGCTGGTGCGTGAAGCGAATTATCATCCGGACAGCGGTCAGGTATTTTATCCACTGAATGCCGAGCCTTTTATCGCTTTATTGGCTTTGCCGGGGGATGACGTCAGGCCGCAAGATTTTGTCGCTTTTTATTGTGACGGCAGCTTTGGTATTCAGATTTTTCCCAATATCTGGCATCAGCCGGTATTTCCCTTAACCGCAGAAGCCAGCTTTATCGGCAAACAAGGCAAAGTACACGCCTGCATTGCCTGCGACTTTATCAGGGAATTTGGCTGCTATTTGTCTGTTCCTTTACAAGACTTCCTTTACAAGAGTAGTGATAGTGGACCCGCATAAAATCAAAGTGGCTTTTGACCTGGACGGTACATTGATAGCAACAGACAGTGCACAGTCCTGGCTCAGTTTTTTACGGGAAGCTGGCGTAAAAGGCGCGGAACAAGCTTGTGTACATTGCTCAGAAGTAATGCAGCATTATCAATCCGGTGGTCTGGATATGACGGCTTATATGGCGGCTTGGCTGCAACCTGTGGCTGGCTTGCCTTTGTCCTCTGTTCAGCAACTGGTGGCTGAGTTTGTCAGCTCAGATATAGTGCCCGCCATATACCCTGAAGCTTTGGCAAGGCTGCAATGGCATCAGTCCAAAGGTCATCATATAGCTATAGTCTCCGCCAGCCCTGCATTACTTGTGCAACCTATCGCCAGCTTATTTAAGGTGGATCAGGTGATGGCGATTGAAGTGGAAATCAGCAACGAGCTGATTACGCAAAAAGCTATTCCGCCTTTTCCTTTTAAAGAAGGCAAAGTGCTGGCTATCAATCAATGGTTGTACAGAGGCTCTGTCCGTCAACTGGATTACGCCTACAGCGACTCCATCAATGACCTGCCTTTGCTGGAGATGGCAAAACGCCCATTTTGCGTGAATCCTGATCCAGCGCTAAGAGATAAAGCAGAGCGCAGAGAATGGCCTATTTATCAGTGGAATTTAACAAAGGTATCCGTATGACAGAGCAACAGCTTGATAGGTTACGCAATCAATCTCCATCGTCCGAGCTTGAGCAAAAGGGCTATTGCCATCTACCGGGGTTCTTATCTGTAGCCAGGCTGGAACAGCTTGAAAACGCGTTTCAGCAACTGGCCGCTCAGGCGAACCGCATTTTGTCGGACATAGCGCAGCAGCAATTATCCTATGCAGAGTATTACCAGCAAGGCAAAGCCCGTTTTATTGCAGTGCCTGAACTGGCTAACCCAACTCAGACCTGCAGATTTGAATACATTAACGCCAGCTCAGAGTATTTTCGCGACAAGCTGATCCCATGGTGTGCTGCAGAAATTGAGCGCCAGTTGGGCCTTAAGGTTTCGCTGTTTAAAGATAAATGCAATCTGAAAAGTCCGGGCGGTGGCGCTTTTACTGCCCACCAGGATATTCCTGCTTATATAGATTTTGGTCCAAAACTACATATCACGGCCGCCGTATTTCTGGATGAAGCCACAGCTGAAAATGGTGCCCTGGAAATGGCTGAAAACTTTATGGCAGTGCAGGGGGGAGAAGGAGTGGAGTGGGTTAACACGGTCCTTGGTTCTTATCCTTTATTAGCCACTTACCAGGGCGGCAGTGACAATGGCAGAATACTGCATCAGCTTGAACAGCAATTGAGCTGGAAAGCTGTGTACGCCAAAGCCGGTGATGTTATTTTATTCCACTCCTATATACCGCACCGCTCTGCGGTGAATGCGTCTGCAACTACCCGCAGAGCTTTCTTCTTTACTTTTAACCTGGCTGAAGAAGGCGATCTATATGAAAGCTATTACCAAAGCAAAAGAGCAGACTTTGGTCATCTAAGATTTCATGTGGCTACGCCTACAGCCCATGGTGCTATGTAAAACACAGCCTATGCGTTAAAGAGTGACAGAGAGGGTTGCCGGGTTGGCAACCTTTTTTTGTCCCAGCTTATTCAGAAAATACCAGGCTGAGGAAAAAACCAAAAATGAGCCCACAATACTGATGAGGTAGGAGCTTTGGATCAGGAAGTTCAACCAACTCAGCTCCACATCAAAAAAGCTCTTGTACAGTAAAATACCAACGCTGCCAGCGTATCCTGCTGAGTCCGCCAGATAAATCAGAAAACCGGCGTTGGCTTTATCTTTCAATACCGCCAGCATGCGATCAAATAACAGACAGTTAAAAGGAATATAGGCCAGATAAATCCCTGTTGAATGCAGCACCATCCAGAGTTCACCTGAAATAAAACCTTGTTCAAACAAAAAAGTACTGCCGCCTATGGTCATAATGCCCGCGGCAATAAAGCCGTGGTTGGTCATTAATGCCCGCACATTGTCTTTGACAAACATAATAAAACTCAGCAAAACCAGAATAGCCAATGAGGTATAAAGTGCGGCTTCAGAGAAGATGCCAGACTGATTGCCATAACCCAGACTGGTCCAGATTTCAGCGGCAAAGCTGTCACTGTAGTCACGGATAGCGGTCAGCAACATATAGGTCAGGATCAGCGCGAGCAGTCCGGGCCAGTGACTAAACAACAGTCTTTTGCGGTCCTCTGCGTTCATAGGTAAACGAATATGCCGCTCTGCTATATCTTCTGCATCAGGGGGTGGGATCTGCGCCAGAAAAAATACTGAAATAAACAAAGGCAAGGTAAAAATAAGGCCTGCAGCTGCCGGCATCCAATACTCCGTCACTGAAAACTCCACCATCAGCCACTTGCCCAGCGATTTCACCACACCGGATGACACAATAAAGCTGATGCTCAGGCCAGTGCCCAGTATTTCCGACACCCGCCGTCCTTCGAGGAAACTGAATACTAATCCCCAAATCATGCCTAAAGGTAAGCCATTGAAGAACAAAGCCAGAGGTTTCCATTCCACTGGAACCAGCGCAAACATTACCAAAGCAGATTGCGACGCCATCACCAGAATAAGTATGGCGGTCGCCCTGCCTTTGGCATTCATTTCGGAGACCACTTTAATGCCGATAAATTTTGATAAGGCGTAACCTATCACCTGAGCGAGAATAATGGCGGTTTTAAAATCGATTTGATAATCCCAGCCATCGACGCCTTCAAAGCTGGCGACTGAGAAGGTTTTTCGAAAAGCATACATAGAAAAATACGTCAGAAAGGCAGCAGTGGTGGCATAAATCACAAACCAAAGCGTGCTGCAACGCGTTAGAAACAAAGTGATACTCTTCACAAAAACATCCGGCAAGGAATACAGGTGGGTACCACTCTATGCTGCTTAGATGACAGAAATTAGATTGGTATATACCAGAGTGTTTTTTTTCTGCTGAGCCATCAAATAATACTTTTCTCTGTGGCTAAACACAGCTAGACTCGCCGTTAAAATCTGGTATATACCAATGAGACCTGTATGAAACAGCAGCAAATCAATCAAGCGGTGCAAAAAATCAGTCAGTTGTATGCTGAGTATGGCGAGCAAAGCTATGAAGAAAAATGTACCCAACTGCAGCATGCACAGCAATGTGGCACTCTGGCCCTGGAGTGGGGATTGGATCAGGAAGTGGCACTGGCTGCTTTTCTGCATGACATAGGGCATTTTATCGCTCAGGAAAACAGTTTACCCGGCACGACCAGCTACGGTTACGCTGCCCATGATCAACTGGGTGCTGACTTTCTGCAGCTTTGTGGTTTTTCCAGTCGACTGGTATTGCTGATCCGCGAACATGTGGCAGTGAAACGTTATTTAGCTGCAACCAAAGCAGGTTATCTGGCACAGCTTTCTCATGCCAGCACTGTGACTTTGCAGCAACAAGGGGGCCCTATGAATCCAGAAGAAGCCGAGCTTTACGCAAAAAAAACAAATCTGAAAGAAATTATATTGCTGCGCACCATTGATGACTCAGGAAAGTTACCTGAAATGGCGTGCAAGCCTTTGTCCTACTGGCTTGAGTTAGCCAAAGCAGAGCTGACAAAGGCTCTGGCTTAAAAGGGCAGTTGAACTATGGCTGTTATCTGCCCGGATGAGGCCACAGAAACAACAACCTTGCAGCATAGGGGAAGAAGGGTATAATGCGCGCCGTGAGTTGGCCCAGACAATCGCTGCCTGCGTAAGCAGGGGGAGGAAAGTCCGGGCTCCATAGGGCAGAGTGCCAGGTAACGCCTGGGCGGCGCGAGCCGACGACTAGTGCAACAGAGAGCAAACCGCCGATGGCCCTTGCGCAAGCAAGGGATCAGGTAAGGGTGAAAGGGTGCGGTAAGAGCGCACCGCGCGGCTGGTAACAGTTCGTGGCACGGTAAACTCCACTCGGAGCAAGACCAAATAGGCCCCCTTTGGCGCGGCCCGCGTTGGGGGCGGGTAGGTTGCTTGAGGCGTGCGGTGACGTACGTCCTAGAGGAATGATTGTCCACGACAGAACCCGGCTTAACGGGCCGACTCACACCTTCTTGTTTCTTTGCTGAAATTACTTGCTCAGCAGAGTTCGGTGGCTGCGGTATGGCTATAGCCCACGCAGACACGCCGTGAACCCATCCATGGGGGCTCGTCTTTGGCGTCCCTGCCAAAGACGGTCTGCTTAGAACTATAGCTATCCTCGCTTTGTTCCAAGATACAAGCTTCCTTCTATACATTCTCTTGTGCTAACTAATGATTTAGTTCACTTTATCTTCATGTTCTTATCAAAGAGCTGATTTGTGGATTTAAAGTTTATGCAGGAAAGGATATGGCAAAAAAATCAGATATGGACAGTTTGACCAGTATTCCAGGAACAGTTTCAAAAATTCTGTGGCATTTTACAGGTGGTCCGGCACGAGACCCATCTACAAAACGTCAGTCAGATCAGCCAAAAGATAGTAATGATGCGTATAACGCGCTATTAAAAATAATTAAAAGTCACTATCTCAAAGCCGGAAGCGACAATGAAATTTTGGTTGTTCCTTCGCCAGAAGCTTCAAATGCTGCAAAAGCAACGTTAGCTCTAGTAAGCAAAGATATTGGAGTAGATTTTGGAGAAATTGATAACTATCAGATTGAAACCGGCAAAGTCTCTTGTCTGGCGGATATACCACTACAGCACTTAGCTTATCATGCCCGTCGATATGGCAGGTTTGGCATTGGTTTTCACAGGGCGCCTGTTGTCGCTGCAAAATTCCATCCAGTATTTTATACCTTGGAAGGTTCAGAGTTTATTCGTGATATCAATAGGCTTATGTATGAGCTAAGAAAACGTGCGGCAACCGAAAAGACATCAGATGACTTTTTTCTTTCTATAGGTTTTGGCAAAGAAGCATCTTTAGTGCACCTGCTGCAGCGGTTTTTCAACATTATTAAAACATTTAACCCAAGTGAATTTGACTCTATCTACTGTGAAAGAGAATGGCGTAAAACCGGAGATTTTCAGTTTGAGTTGTCAGATATTGCGATGGTTATCCTACCAAAAGAAGGGGGCTATTTTGACAGTTTTATCGCTGAATGTGAGTCTTTATCTTTGCCTCGAACTATACCCGTTTTGCCTTGGGAAGACTTGATTGAGCATTAATCCACAGCTGAGGTAGCTAGCGCTGAGCAAGTTTTGCTAGTCTGGCTACCTGTGTTCTTTAGTTCTTATTTCTATGCTTCCAACAAATTCCCCTGTTCTTGCTATCCCATTCTGGCAAGCTTTCTGGTTTTAGCTAAAGCCGGGCTGTATCAGCCAAAAATAAGCTGCAAATATTTTCAGTTCAGCTCCTCTGTGGTATTCAGATCAAAGAGGAGCCGCCTAGAGTATGATCTTTCTCACTTTTTCCTGAAGGACTTCGAAGCGAATAAGGCATCGCGCATTAACTACATCCTGTCACATCCAGTGTCTCCACAATCACGTCATCGTCCTTGCAGGCCAGGCGCTGTGGCATTAAGGATTCTGCTGACAAACAACCTAAACCCATACCTGTGAAATTGTATTGGGTACTTTGAATGCCTGCGCCTTTCGGCGTGCCTGGGCAACGTGCTTCATAGCGCACCGAAATGCATGATGAGTAATAGTTAATTTCTTTCGGCAATGGGTTGGAAGGCCGGTCGCCGATCAAACGGTATGGCTTGTCTTTACCATCACATTGCTTGGCGCCGAGACGTATGCTGCGCTTGTAGACAGCCAGCCAGTTGCTCCAGACCTGTTTTTTTTGTTGCTCTGCACGTTCTGCAGCCAGACGCCGCTCTTCTGCTTCTTGTTGCAATTGACGTTGCCGCTCTTCGCGCTCTTTGGCGGCTTTTTCTGCGGCCAGCCGTTGTTGTTCGGCTCGTTGTGTGGCTTCTTGCTCACGCTGTAGCCGTTCCCGCTCAACCCTTTCGGCTGCCAGCCGTTGTTTTTCGGCCTGCTCATCGGCAGAACGCTGAACCCGCGCCTCGTCATAACCAGCCTGAGTGCCTTGGGTTGCCATGATATCAACCTGACTGTACATGCCTATTTGCTGCGCTGCCTGCATGGCGGCAGCGTTATCGCGTTTTAGCTGTTGCAAGGTGGCAGCGTCCGTGGTCTTTGACATCTGCAGATTACGGTAGGCAATGCCTTCAGCCAATTGCTTGGCCAGCGCCTCGTGGCCGGCCTGTTGTTGGGCTGCCTGAGCCTGTTGTCTGGCTTGTTGCTCTGCCTGCTGCTGGCGGCGCTGTGTTTCGGCCTGCTCATTAGCTTGTGCCTGCAGGTCATTCAGATAGGCGGTTTGCTGGGCTTGTTGCGCCTGATAGTTCGCCATTTCTGCGTTTAAGGTATTTTGAAATTCTGGGCTGGCGGCGACTTCAAGCGCGGTGCCTGCCACTTCGCCCATACCGGAGACCACCTCCATAGTCCCTTCGACTGTGGCAACAAAGCCATTGGCCAGCGCAACTCCTACAGTACAGCCAAAGTTAGAACCGCCACTTAGCTCCTGTTGAATGGCTGCCTCCAGACCGCCGGCCAGAGCGCTGAATCCGGCATCGCCATGGCTCTTGCGCAATTCCAGCAGCAGGTATTTCAGATTACCTGCCATGGCCGCATCAAAATCATTGCTGTCACCGTCTACAGGTGCCTGAGTGGTGATAGAAAATCGACTCACCTCGTTACTGCCTTCATAAAATCTGTAGGTGAGTGCCAGGCTGCCAGCTGTGGTCTTGCAACCGTCTTCATTGACGTCGCCCGTTTGATAGCCTCGTTCTATGTGCAGTTTCAGCCGGGGCGCCTGAGCGGTTTGGAAATAGTTACTGGCTTTGAGTGTGGCGCGTAAATCCCCCATGTATTCCAGCCATTCATCGCTGGTCCCTTCCTTAAATTCGATCACACCCAGCCGGTAAGGCAGGAAAGGCTCAGCAGACTTGACGTTTTGCAGCCACTGAGGGTCAGGTTGATAGCGGCTTGCATTGCAGAGCAGCGGCAGCAACAGCAAGGTCAGGCAGCTGCCAAAGTGCAGCAAGTGGTGGCGGCATCTCATTCAAAGGACCCTTGCTCTATCCATAAGCGCAGCACGCTGTCATGGGCTTCGGTACGGGCGGTATTTTTCGCAGATTCGGCACCACTTAAGGTCGATGAAACCGAGATTAAGCCGACGGCTTCGTCCCATTCAGCTGGTGTATCAATGCTGTGCAACAGTTCTTGTCCCGCCCATAACTCATAATGAATTCTGGTTTTATAGCTGAAGATGGCCGGCACTACACCAAGGGTAAATATCACGGCGTTGGCTCCCAAAGCTCCAGCCCATTCGCCAGTCGTTTCTTCGATAGGGCTCTCGCTGATTTTTATCTTGAAATTGCTGCTGTCTTCAGACACTGGTTTGAAGCCATGCAGTTTTAATAAATCCTGTATTTCAGTCAGGCGCAGCTGCTGTTGTTCAGTCATTTCTTCAGCGCTGAGCTCTGCATCTGTGGGGATGCTGTACTCCACCTGCACAGTGGTATTAGCCGCATTAAAGCCGGATACGTCTGCTTTACCCAGCTTGGCTTCGGCAGCGCAACCAGTCAGAACTATGGAAGTAGCAAGGAGCAGCATGCTCAATTTAATAGTGGATGTCATAGACTTTCCCTTTGATAGGGCCGATGCCTTTCTCCGTGGGGAACCTTGGAGTAAACCGGCCAGATTTATTGTTATTGTTCAGGCCAGACAGCTGACTTCGTTTACTTCGATTGGGGCAACGAAGAAAGGGGGAGTAATGCAAGGTTAACCCTGTTGGCTTAGAGAAATAATAAGCAGCATTCTTTTTTACGTCCAGCCGGATGTTTAACCAGCAGCTGTAGCAGAAGTGAAGTCAATTCAATCGCTTTGACTGGAGGTGGCAAGCCTGGTTTGGTAGGCTGTGGCTTGCACCGCTTTTAGACAGGAAAAAAATGAAACAGATAACAACAGCGATCCCATTTTGGCAAGCCTTTTGGTTTTGGCTGAAGCTGGGTTGTATCAGCTTTGGTGGGCCTGCCGGGCAGATTGCCCTGATGCATACTGAGCTGGTGGAAAAACGCCGTTGGATCAGCGAAGGCCGGTTTTTGCACGCGCTGAATTATTGCATGTTGCTGCCCGGGCCTGAGGCGCAGCAACTGGCGACTTATTTAGGCTGGCTGATGCACCGCACTTTAGGTGGGGTGGTGGCGGGTTTATTGTTTATTCTGCCGTCTTTGCTGCTTTTGGTGCTGCTGTCCTGGGGCTATCTGGTCTATGGCGAGCACCCATGGGTCGCTGCTTTGTTTTATGGGATTAAACCTGCGATAGCGGCCATAGTGCTGCATGCCGCCTGGCGTATAGGCGGGCGGGTGATGAGACATCCGTCATTATGGGCTATAGCTGTTGCTGCTTTTGTCGCTATTTTTGCCTTCAAACTTCCTTTCCCTTTCATAGTACTGTCAGCTGCCTTGATTGGTTTTATCGGCAGTAAAATTGCGCCAGCGGTGTTTTCGCAGGACAGTCATAGTGCCTCACAAAAAAGTTATGGCTCAGCCTTGATTGACGATACAACACCCACTCCTGACCATGCATTGTTTCGCTGGAGTCGCTTTGTGGTGGTAGTAGCTTGTGGTTTAGTACTTTGGGTTTTGCCTATGTTGCTACTTACTTTCAGTTTGGGCTGGCAGCATCAACTGACCCAAATGAGCTGGTTTTTTACCAAGGCTGCTTTGCTGACTTTTGGTGGAGCTTATGCGGTGTTGCCTTATGTCTATCAAGGTGCTGTGGATAAATTTGGCTGGCTGACACCTGGGCAGATGATGGATGGTTTAGCTTTAGGGGAAACAACCCCAGGTCCGCTGATTATGGTAGTGGTGTTTGTCGCTTTTGTTGGCGCTTATGTGCATGCCAGCTTTGGGCCTGATTTGATGTTGCTGGCCGGTATTACAGCTGCGCTTTTGGTCAGTTGGTTTACCTTTTTACCTTCCTTTATTTTTATCCTCGCCGGTGGCCCCTTGGTTGAATCCACTCAAGGCAAGTTACAGCTCACTGCACCATTAACTGCTATAAGTGCTGCGGTAGTAGGGGTTATTGTTAATTTAGCGCTATTTTTTGCCTACCATGTGTTATGGCCAACAGGTTTTACCGGGGCCATCGACTGGCAAGCTGTATTGATCACTCTGGCGGCTGCTATTGCCTTGTTTGTGGCAAAGCAGGGATTGATGCGGGTAATAGCGGGAGCCGCTATGTTGGGTTTAGTTTTATCTTTTTGGAGTAGTTATTAATGTGGATTGATCTGCAGCAGCTGGACCCTTCAGCAGCCTATAAGCTGTTAACCAGCACTATTACCCCTCGTCCTATTGCCTGGGTATCGAGTGTGTCTGCACAGGGCGTATTGAATTTAGCGCCTTTTAGTTTTTTCCAGATGATCACCGACCAGCCGCCGACCTTGATGATCTCCACTCAGCATAAAGCCGATGGCAGTCGTAAAGACACCAGCTTAAATATTGAAGCGACCCGCGACTTTGTAGTGAATCTGGTGCCACATGCACTGGCCAATGAAATGAATATCAGTGCGGCCGCTGTGCCTGCTGATGAAAGCGAATTTGACTTAGCCCGGCTGGAACAGGCGGCGCCCAGCCAAATCAAAGTGCCTCGTGTCGCATTAGCCCCAGTGGCTCTTGAATGCAGGTTATCGAAGTTACAACCCTATCCGCCGGAAAACCCAAGCTGCGAAGTGATTTTTGCAGAAGTGCTGGCGATTTATATCAACCCCACATTATTGGATGCCAATGGCATGCCTGACCCCTATAAAATGGATTTAATCAGTCGTATTGGTGGTTCAGGTTACAGCAGGGTTGCGGGTGATATATTTCAGTTAGCCCGACCTGCTTCGGCAGTGCGTCGCTGACCTTCCTGTTTTTCGCCCTGACTGTCTTATGGCAGACAGGGCTTTTTTATATCTGATTGTGAGCGCTCGCTTACATTGAAAGCTCTGCTAGTGTTGGTTTCTTTGTTTGGTTTTTCGCATTCGTCCACGTTTTTTTGGCTTTGTTTTGAGCCTGATAAGCTTTTGCAGTTATTATCGTTTATCGCAGCTCTAACGGCTTCCTTCTATCAGGATATTAGTTTTTCCCAATCAAAATCATAAGGTTATAACTATTCTTCGCCTTAAAAAATCGCTGTAATCACTTTAGTAACAGCAGCTTAGTCGCATGCGGTTGGCCGTTAGTCTGAATCGTTGGGTTATGCGTAACTAAATAAAAAATTTCAAAGTATTTTAAAGTTTTTTTCTTCCACTTTTCCCCACAGAAATCAGGATCTTCGCGCTAAGCCTTGTTTTTACTGGATCTAAGCTGATCAAACAAAGGGGTTTTCACCTTGACAAGCTTTCTTCTACGGCCCTAAACTGTACATCAGTGGGAAATTGTGGGTATTTGTGGATCAAATATCAGGATCAAACAACAATAAAGTGGGATTAGCATGTTCCGTGGATCGTTTTCTTTAACATTGGATGATAAGGGTAGGTTAGCGCTTCCAACGCGTTACCGTGATTCCTTATTTGCTGATGCCGAAGGGGCCATGGTTTGTACTATTCATACCAAAGATCCTTGTTTACTGCTGTATCCACTGCCTGAATGGGAAGATGTTGCGGAACAACTGCAGCGTTTATCCAACCAGAACCCACAAGAGTTGCGCTTTAAACGTTTATTGATAGGCCATGCGTCTGACTGTGACATGGATAAAAGCGGCCGCATTCTATTACCTGCGCCACTAAGAAGCCATGCCAGCCTGACAAAAAACATCCGCTTAGTCGGACAACTTAACAAATTCGAGATCTGGGACGAAGAGACGTGGAATAAACGTGTTGCCGAAGATATGGCAATTGAACGTGATATGTCCGTCGACGCTGAGATCTCCGAACGGCTGCAGGATTTTGTACTCTGATGGATCAAAGCGCCCATATCTCCGTTTTATTGGCCGAGACCATAGACGGATTAGCCATTAAACCCGACGGGATTTATCTCGACGGTACTTTTGGCCGCGGTGGTCACAGCAGAGTGATCTTATCTAAATTAGGTGAACAAGGCCGTTTATACGGTATTGATCGCGACCCGGCCGCTATTGCTGCAGCTGCCCCTTTATTAGCTGACCCTCGTTTTTCTATTACCCACAGCCCTTTTGCAGCCTTGGCTCAAATTGCTGAAGACAAAGGTATTACCGGTAAAGTCGACGGTATATTGCTGGATTTAGGTGTGTCTTCACCGCAGCTGGATGACGCTGAGCGTGGTTTCAGCTTTATGCGTGATGGCCCACTGGATATGCGTATGGATCCAACATCAGGTATTTCTGCTGCCGACTGGCTGGCAAAAGCTGATGTCGAAGACATTACTTTTGTTTTGCGTGAATACGGTGAAGAAAAGTCGGCCTGGCGTATCGCCAATGCGATAGTAGACAGCCGCAGTGAGCAACCACTGACCCGCACAGCTCAGTTGGCCAGCTTAATCAGCACTGTAGTACCAAAAAGCCATAAAGAGAAAAAACATCCTGCGACGCGTAGCTTTCAGGGCATTCGTATTTATATCAACAGCGAACTGGACCAGATTAAAACTGCGCTGGACGCTGCTGTACACGTATTAAAACCTGGTGGTCGTTTAACAGTGATCAGCTTCCATTCGCTGGAAGACCGGATGGTAAAGCAGTTTATGCGCTTAAAAAGCAAAGGTGCTGCCATTCCTAAAGGTTTACCTCTGACCCAGGACCAACTGAACCTGTACACGCCATTAAAACTGATTGGCAAAGCTATTATGCCATCTGATGCCGAACTGGAAAACAACGTCAGAGCCCGTAGCGCTGTGTTACGTATTGCGGAGAAAACCGCATGAGCGCCATCAAACTGAACCGTCTGATCATCAGCGATATCTGGCAACACAAGTTTTTGCTGGTGCTGATGTTGTGCTGTTTAGGTTCAGCTTTGGCTGTGGTGGAGTTCACTCATATGAACCGCCAGTTGACAATGCATGAAGATAAAATACTGCAGCATCGTGACACTCTGGAAATGGAGTGGCGCAACTTATTGCTGGAGCAAAGGGCCTTGTCCGAACACAGCAGGGTTGAGGAGCTGGCGGCAACCAAACTCAATATGGTCAGGCCCAGCGGCCCACAAGATGTGGTGGTGCAGTAGCCATGATCAAAAAACCAGCAGCACCTAAAAAGCACGCCAAAAAGAATCAACAGCCGACTGTCATCAGTTGGCGTTTTGCTTTTGTAATTATCTCCTTATTTGCGGTATTCAGCGGTTTGATTATCCGCGCAGCCTATTTACAGGTGTTAGAGCCTGAGATGCTGCTGGAACAGGGTGATATGCGTACTTTGCGGGTGAAGTCTGATGCGGCTATGCGTGGCATGATTTTAGACCGTAACGGAGAAGAGCTGGCGGTCAGCGTACCTGTACAGTCCATTTGGGCTGACCCACAGCTTGTACTTCGAAATAGACATAAAATTGATGAACGTCGCTGGCATGCATTGGCTGACATGCTGCAAATCAGCCCGCAGCAGTTATCCGATAAAATTGGTGCGGACGATTCCAGACGTTTTGTCTATCTGCAACGTCAGGCCAGTCCTGCCACAGTCGATTACATCAAACAGCTAAAAATTCCGGGCATTGCCTTTCAGCAGGAATCACGCCGTTATTATCCGGCTGGTGAAGTCACTGCGCATTTGTTAGGTTTTACCAATGTGGATGATCAGGGTATGGAAGGCATTGAACGTCAGTTTAACGACGTTTTAACCGGAAAACCTGCACTCAAAACTATACGTAAAGATGCCAAAGGCCGTGAAATTGAAGTGCTGTCACAAACAGATGGTCAGGCGTCCAATAATATTCAACTGAGTATCGACCAGCGTATTCAGGCTGTGGCTTACCGTGAACTGAAAAAAGCTGTGATGCAATTTGGTGCCACCTCTGGCTCTGTTGTGGTAGTGGATGTGCATAACGGTGAAGTGTTGGCCTTGGCCAACGCACCTTCGTACAACCCAAACAACAGAAAAAACAGCGACAGCAACAGATACCGTAACCGTGCTATTACCGATACCTTCGAGCCTGGTTCAACCATTAAACCTTTGCCTGTATTAGCGGCATTAGAAAATGGTACTGCCACTATGGATACCGTGATTTCAACAGGTTATGGCCCTGTGCGTATTGGCGGCCGTTTAGTGCGGGATATCAACGGTTATGGCGATTTGGACCTGACCGGTATTATGCGCAAGTCCAGTAACATAGGTGTAACCCGTTTAGCTTTAGGCCTGCCTACCGACAAATTCCTTGATATGTATTACAAGATGGGGGTGAGCTCTGAAACAGGTTTAGGCCTGACGGGTGAAACTCCTGGTGTATTACGTGAACAACGTCGTTGGGGCGAGCATGCCTTAGCCACCATCTCTTTTGGTTATAGCTTTACTGTCAATGCTGTGCAACTGGCCCGTATTTACGCCACTATCGCCAATGGTGGGGTGTCTTACCCGTTGTCTATTTTTAAAAGTGATAAAAAACCTTTAGGTGAACGTGTCGTCAGCGAAGAACATGCCGACAATATGGTCGCCATGTTAGAAGCAGTAGTTGGCCCAGGCGGCAGTGCGAAAAAAGCGGCTGTTCCAGGTTATCGTGTAGGTGGTAAAACAGGGACTGCGAAAAAAGCCGGCATCCGCGGCTACAGCGATGATTACATTGGCTCTTTTGCTGGTATAGCGCCTATTTCAAATCCTCGTATTGCTGTGGTGGTTATTATCAATGAACCAAGCGGCGATTATTACTACGGTGGTGAAGTCGCTGCTCCTGTGTTCTCCGCTGTGTCGGGCGCTGCGATGCAGCTATTAAATATCGCACCTGATGCAAACGATAGCCGTATTAGCAAAGTCAGTGGGGTGCCCAATGCAGGCTAACTCACTACAGCTGTGGCTGACTCTTTTTGCAATCCAGCTGCCAACTTCTGTGGCAGCTTTGCCATTACTGCATTTACGCATTAATAGTTCAGAAGTACAAAAAGGCGATGTGTTTCTGGCTTTGCCTGGTAC
>JAHIWM010000167.1 GCA_018815765.1 Gammaproteobacteria bacterium
CAGCGACTGCGCCCGACCTTCTCTGGTTTTTGCTGTGGGTATAAATTCTTGCGCTAAGTAGCCTGTGAACCCTATGTCACGAATGGCTCTGGCTATAGCGGCATAATTCAGTTCCTGCGAGTCATCAATTTCATGGCGGCCCGGCACGCCTGCAGTGTGATAGTGACCAAAATACTGATGGTTATCTTTGATAGTGCGAATAATGTCACCTTCCATAATTTGCATATGGTAGATGTCATATAAAAGCTTAAAGTTCTGCGAGTTCAGTCGTTTACAAAGCTCGATAGCCCAAGCTGTGCCATCGGCCAGATAATCAGGGTGATCCACTTTGCTGTTAAACAGCTCCATTTGCAGCACCACACCACGCTTTTCTGCATGAGGTAAAATCTGTTTTAAACCAGTGACTGCATTTTGCAATGCTGTTTCTCTGTCCATACCACGGGCATTGCCGCTAAAGCAGATCAGATTTTTATAACCCGCCTCTGCCACTAAATCTATATGTGTTAAGTAGCGTTTTATCAGCTCTGGATGAAACTTAGGATCCGACCAACCATCAACCAGATTCAGCTCAGCACCATTACACATAGAGCTGTCCACGCCATGTTTTTTCAACATAGGCCAGTCTTCCGGCCCCACTAAATCTATCGCAGTAAAACCTAAAGACTTCACCAGCAAGCAAAGCTCTTCAATGGATAAGTCACCATAAGTCCAGCGACTGACAGAATGACGGATATTGCCTTTGAGCGGACCAGCTGTAGCAGGCGCCGCAGCTGCAGCACCTGACAGTAACAAACCGGAACCTAAGACTGAAGCGCCTATTGCACCAGCGGCCAGTTGCTTTAGCAGTTCACGGCGCGGTAATTGCGGCTTCATGGCTGTTTGTCCTCTGTTTGCTGTAATGGCTCGTTTTTGAAAATCAGCGCAAACAGCACCAGCACAACACCAGCAAAAGCAGCAGGGAATAACCAGATGGAAGTCCAGTCTGTCGCTTCAGTTGTGGTGTAAGCCTGAGTAATTTGACCTGCAACGCTAAAGCCAATCAGCATACCTATACCGTAAGTGGCCAGTGTGATCAGGCCCTGTGCCGCACTGCGGATTTTTACGCCCGCTTTGCTGTTGGTGTAAATCTGACCAGAGACAAAAAAGAAGTCATAACAAATACCGTGCAGCGCTATACCTACCACCAGTAACCATAAACCCTGGCCTGCATCGCCATAAGCAAACAGCACATAACGTAAAACCCAGGCAGCCATACCTAATAATAAGGTCCAGCGAATACCAAAACGATTCAGAAACAGTGGCAATGCCAGCATAAATAACACTTCAGACACCTGACCCAATGTCATTTTGCCTGTGGCATTTTCAACGCCTATACCTGTCAGGAAAGGGTTGGCGTTCTGGTAATAAAAGGCCAGTGGAATACAAATCAGTACTGAGGCTAAAAAGAACAAGGCGAAGTTACGGTCTTTCAGCAAAGCTAACGCATCCAGCCCCAGCAGCTCACCTAATTTCATTTGTTGACCACGACCCGCAGGTGGTGTTGCAGGTAAAGTAAAACTGTATAAACCCAACACTAAGGACGCCACAGCACACATCAGGAAGGTATTTTTCAGCGCGCCATCAGCAATAGCCTGCTGAGCATCCCAGCCAAAGGCATAACTAATGACTAAACCAGCAGCTATCCAGCCGATAGTGCCCCAAACGCGAATTTGACCAAACTCAAGTTCTGGTTGTTTCAACTGGCCAAAAGATACGGAGTTCACCAGTGCCAGCGTTGGCATATAAGCTAACATGTAGCCTAAAACCAGTGGATAAAAGGTCGTAAAATCAGCAGCCTGATACATAAAGTACAGTAAAACAGCACCAGCTAAATGCAGCACACCCAATAAACGTTCAGCGTTAAAAAAACGGTCGGCGATTAAGCCGACTATAAATGGCGCAATAATAGCGCCCCAGGACTGAGTTGAAAAAGCCATACCTGTTTGTGGGCCAGTGGCCTGCAGGTTTTGGCTTAAAAATGTACCCAAAGTGACAAACCAGCCACCCCAGATAAAAAACTGTAAAAACATCATGCTGCACAAGCGTATTTTTATGCTGTTCATTCTATTCGTCTTCCCCGTTGGTTTTACCCTTCATCCTTAAAGCTGCGCTGTACTGACTGCATCATCAATGATTTTGGGTAAATAATGATTTCTTAATTTTTATTATGCGATTACGGTTTTAACCCCAAGATCCGACGGTTGCGCGCCTCGTCTGTTTTTGCTCCGGCAAAGTCATCAAAAGCTCTGCCAGCTTTTTCAATCAGGTGAGACGCGATAAATGGAGCCCCCTCACGTGCGCCCTGAGTTGAATCTTTTAAACAACATTCCCATTCCAGCACTGCCCAACCGTTGAAATCATATTGGGTTAACTTGCTGAAAATACTCTTAAAATCAACCTGGCCGTCGCCTAAAGAACGGAAACGTCCTGGTCTGTTCACCCAATCCTGATAGCCGCCATAAACACCGCTGCGACCATTAGGACGGAACTCAGCATCTTTGACATGAAACATTTTGATTCTGCTGTGATAGCGGTCGATAAAATCTAAATAATCCAGTTGCTGCAGCACAAAATGGCTTGGGTCGAACAAAATATTGGCACGCGGATGGTTGTTGGTGGCGGCTAAAAACATCTCGAATGTAGCGCCATCATGTAAGTCTTCGCCTGGGTGGATTTCGTAACAAACGTCCACACCTGCCTCGTCAAATGCATCGAGAATTGGCAACCAGCGTTTGGCTAGTTCTGCAAAACCCTGCTCCACCAAACCGGCAGGACGTTGTGGCCATGGATAAACTAAATGCCACAGCAAAGCGCCGGAAAAAGTCGCATGAGCTTTTAAGCCTAAATTCTGACTGGCTTTGGCGGCCAGCTTTAACTGCTTCACAGCCCATTCAGTGCGTTCAGCTGGTTTGCCACGTAAAGCTTCTGGTGCGAAGTTATCAAACAACTCGTCATAAGCCGGATGCACAGCCACTAACTGGCCTTGTAAATGCGTCGACAGCTCAGTGATTTCAACACCAGCAGCACGGCATTTAGCCTGAATCTCATCACAATAAGCCTGGCTGGTCGCAGCTAATTCCAAATCAAAAAAGGCCGGATTATTAGTCGGCACCTGAATGCCTTTGTAGCCTAAGTCTGCCGCCCATTTGGCCATGCTGACCACATGGTTAAATGGTGCTTCATCGCCCATAAACTGAGCCAGAAATATGGCTGGCCCTTTCATTTTATTCATCTGTAGTCCTTGCGCCAGCATACTGGCTAATCAAAAAGTTGAACGCTGCCTTTACACTCAATAGCTGCTTAATCTATCGCAGGAATGGACAGCCATTTTTCATTGCTGTGCTGACTGCTGCTGATAGTTTCAATAAATGCCATACCCCGCATACCGGCTTTAATGCCTGGCACACCAGTTGGAGTCCCCTTTTCGCCAGAGCGGATAGCAGCGGCAAAATCACGGTATAAATTCCCCATAGCTTCCAGATAACCTTCAGGGTGACCTGCAGGTAAACGACAACGGCGAGAAGCTTCTGCACCTAAACCAGCTTGACCTGCTCCGGCACGCAATACCTGCACAGGAGCGCCATGAGCTTTTACGATCAGTGTATTAGGTTCCATCTGATGCCATTCCAACCCGCCTTTATCACCATAAATACGGATTTTCAGCGCGTTTTCTTCACCGGCACAAATTTGGCTTGCGAGCAGCACACCACTGGCTCCACAGTCGGTACGGAACAAAGCAGCACCGTCATCATCCAAACGACGACCAGGCACATGGCTTTTGAGTTCGGCACAAAGTTCGGTGATATGCTGGCCACTGATAAATTCCGCCATACCAAAAGCATGGGTACCAATATCGGCCATACACCCACTGGCGCCAGCCTGAGCTGGGTCGGTGCGCCAACTGGCTTGTTTGTTCTGGCTGCTTTCTAAATCTTCGGTCAGCCAGCCTTGTGGGTATTCAACAAAAATTTTGCGGATAGTGCCTAAAGTACCGTTTTGTACCAACTCTTTGGCTTGCCACACCATAGGATAACCAAGGTAAGTGTGCGCCAAACCATAAAGGCTGTTGCTGGCAAATAAATCTACCGCCAGTTGTTGAGTTTCCGCTAGCGTGACACCAGCTGGTTTTTCACAAAACACGTGAAAACCTGCAGCTATAGCGGCACGGCTGATCGGCACATGCAGCTGATTTGGCGTGACTATCACCAAAAGCTGCATCCGCTTATCTTCCGGCAATGCAGCTTCTTTTTGCAGTAACTCTTGCCAACTGCTGTACAGACGATTCGGATCAACACACAAATCGTCACCTGTGCGCTGATTATTGCCAGCATCACGGCTAAAAGCGCCGCATACCAGTTCAATCTGCCCGTCTAAAGCCGCGGCATGGCGATGCACTGCACCAATAAAAGCACCTTCGCCGCCGCCGACCATACCCATACGGATTTTTTGTTTGCCTTGGGTTTTCATGGTTTTTCCTTGTGGTTTACAGACACGGACTGGTTGTGACTGTAGATCAAAAATTGAAGCTGTAAAAAATGTAACGGATTACATTTTAGGTCGTCAATAGAAAATCCGTTATTTGTCGCAAATCACGCACTTTAATTACACAAAAGTAGAAAAACGCCGCACCAATTAAGAGCAATTGCACTAAATTAGCCAGAACTTTTTGTTGGCTTCACCTTCACTTTTGTGAAGAAGTACTTTATAAATGACATCGGTTACATCAAGGTATCGTATAAAAAATCACTAAAATTTAAACAGATGCGTACTGGTGAATATCCAGATAAAATCCGGAATAAACTCATAAAATGAAACAAAACCATGTCTAACATTCGTGACGTAGCACAGCTGGCAGGAGTATCGGTGGCCACAGTGTCCCGGGCTTTACAACAGCCTGATTTGGTGTCACTGAAAACCCGTACTAAAGTGCTGACGGCGGTGAAACAGGTAGGTTACAAACCCAATCTGATGGCTGTGAAATTTCGCTCAGGCAAAACCCGCAATCTGGTGGTGCTGGTGCCTACTGTCGCCAACGTGTTTTTTGCCCGGGTGATCAGTGGCATGCAACAAGCTGCTCACGATAAAGGTTATTCATTGCTGTTATGCAATACGCTGGCTGATGAAGAAATGGAACAAAGTTATGCCCGTATGGTGCATACCTCACAAGCAGACGGTTTAATTCAGCTGAGGGCGAATAATCCTTTTGCCCAGCTGGAGATGAAAGCAGGCTCAGTGTTACCTATGGTCAATGCCTGTGAAGTATTAGACCGTATCGCCTGCCCTACGGTGTTATTGGATAACAAAGCAGCAGCTTGCGCTATGACCGAACATTTATTGGAGCTGGGACACAAACGTATTGCGATGATTAAAGGCCCGGCCCGCAGCCCGTTAACCCGTGACAGGGTGGCAGGTTATCGGGATGCTTTAAGTGCAGCTGATGTGGCTTTTGATGAAAGCTTGCTGTGTCCTGGTGATTTTACCTTGCAGTCCGGCCATAAAGCCGCCACTGAATTATTGGCTTTGCCCAATCCACCTACCGCCATGTTTTGTGAAAACGATGAAATGGCGATAGGTGCTATTCAGGGCATTAAACAAGCGGGTCTTAACATACCTGGAGATATATCTGTAGCAGGTTTTGATGATATATCTTTTGCCGCTTTTACCGATCCGCCGCTGACAACCATAGCTCAGCCCGCTGAAGAATTTGGCAGTACAGCAGTCACTTTATTAATAGATTTAATTGAAGGTCGTCTGGGTAAAGCACCTAAAGTCATTTTACCTTTTGACCTTATTCAACGTGCCAGCACAGGTCCTGCTCCGGCAGGGTTAAGCTGACTTTAGTCACTATGCCAGCGCATGTCCTGCAGCTGCAGGGTTAAGCTGGTTGACGCAATCAGAGCAGGAGCAAGTTATGCCATACGACCATTCGACCTTAAAACAAAAACCGGAGTTGCTGGACCAACAGCGGCGACAATTTCTGAAACTCAGTGCGCTGGGTTTGGGTGTGGCAGGTTTAGGTATGGCGTCTCTGCCATTATCTGCAGACACTAAAGCTGTTGTCACTGCTGCCAAAGTGGTACCAGGTTTACAGCTCTATACCCTGCGCGATCTGATGGCAAAAAGTGTAGCTGACACCTTAAAACTAGTGGCTGGTGTAGGTTATACCCAGGTTGAATTTGCGGGTTATTACGATCAGAGCTCCACTCAACTGAAAAAGATTTTGGACAGCGAAGGCCTGAGCTCTCCATCCTGCCACGTGCCTTTGGATGTGATGCAAAAAGATCTGGATAAGGTGATTGAACAAGCCTTAGTGGTGGGCCATAAGTATCTGGTGCTGCCTTATCTGATGGATACAGACCGTAAAACTATCGACCAATACAAAGCTTTAGCGGCGTTTTTAAACAAAGCAGGCGAGAAAATTCAGGCTGCTGGTATGCAACTGGCTTATCACAACCACGACTTTGAATTTATCAAGCTGTCCGGCGAGTTGCCTTACGATGTGCTGCTGAATGAGACAGACGCAAAACTGGTGCAAATGGAACTGGATTTATACTGGGTAGTTAAAGCTGGCTTAAGCCCATTGGATTTAATAGCCAGTCAACCAGGCCGCTTCCCGCTCTGGCATGTCAAAGACATGGACAAAACAGGTGCTTTTGCTGACGTAGGCAAAGGTGTCATTGATTTCAAACCTATTTTTGCCAAAGCCGAAGCCGCGGGTTTACGTCATGCTTTTGTTGAGCGCGACCAGACCGACAACAGAGTGGAAACCATTCGTCAGGGTTTTAGTGCGCTGAGTAAACTGCTCGCCTGACTCCATCGCCCACTCAAGCTTTGCTGTTTAACCTGGTGTTTTCACCCGGTTAAACAGCAAAAGACCATACAGACAATTTGATTTTTCAGCTTCAATCTGCATAGCGTTAAAGTCTGCTTCGGAAATCATCAGCACATTCCCAGAACGTTGCTGGTGATAAGCGTTGGCTCATGTGTATCCAGCACGCGATCAATCACAGCTTTAAAGCTGGCTCTGGCTTCGCTGACAGTTAATACGTCCATTTTGATATCCCCGCTACATATTTCAGCATGAATGCTTTACCGAAGAAAAAGTACCAAGCTTTGTACAATACGCCAATTTGAAAAGTACAAGACTTTGTACAATTGCTATTCCAGAGGCCTATTGATAGTGGTATTTGTGGAGAAGCTTTTGAGGTCGAGCAATGATGGAGCTTTGAACAAAAAGCGGAAATGACGCACACCGCAAGACCTGACCCCAAGCCTTCTCCCCTCGCCAGCAAAGATTCGCAGTTTCTCAACGGAAACGCAGCTGCCTATTGTTTATGTAGAATTTCAACAATACGGTCATACACTATTTCTGACACCATCCAGGAGTTTCCACCGCTGGTGTTCACAAACTGAATCACCACGGCGTCAATGTCCTTGTGGTAGCGCGCAATGCTCGAATAGCCTGGCCAGAGCCCGGTATGCTCATAGACATAGATGGAGGAATAGATGCCTTGTTCTGCATCATCGAATAGCGTTCCATCATTTAACGCCCGAAGAAACAGTCCTGTGTCTTGTGCTGTCGCTACCATAGAGCCACCGGGTACTACTATGTCCAGCATTTTCACGTCCCCATCATAATCCCTGTAGTAGCCACTGGAGACTTTGCTCAGGTCTACCTCACTCAATACTGCAAAGGTATGCGACAGCTGAAGAGGAGCCAGAATTTCACTGTGGATATAGTCTTGATGAGCATAACCCAATGTTTTGTCGAGAATACGACCAATCAACAGGTAGTTGGTGTTGGAATAGTCGTAACGACTGTCCGGTTCAAATTCGGCAGGTTCATCGAGCACCAATTCAAGGTATTCATTCACATCCTTCAATGACGTGGTCCATGGAAACTCAGGGTCGTCAATCCAATCGGGGATACCGCTACGATGCTGTAACAGCATTTTAAGGGTGATCTTGTTGGCGTTTTCTATTCGCCCTGCCAATTCCGGCAGGTGTTTTGTCAGAGTGTCATCTAAGGATAATTTATGCTTTCTAACCAATTTGGCTGTTGCAGCAGCAATATATAATTTGCTAATACTGCCAATTTTAAATAAAGCGTGCGGGTCTGCTGGTACTTTGTTCTCTCTATTTTTCCAGCCAGCAGCATAAAACTGAGGAGCCTGACCTTTGATATCCACATAAACGACAATGCCATCCAGATCATAGTGAATAACATCATCCACTTGCTGTTGAACTGTATCAGGCAGTGGAGCCAAATAAGCACAGGCAGCAAGCCAAGGCACGAAGATCACCACACAGCTTATCGACACAACAGCCATGATGATTCGTAGCAGCCAAACTGGTCGTTTCGATGTGATCAAGTTGGAGAATCCTATAAGTTGTGACAGCAATTCGTTTAAAGCCCGCAACTTGAGGTAGTTGGGGCAAGGTGCAATAGCTTACCCCGATGTTGCACACACCATAAATAGATTAAACCATAGATTGTACTTATCATTAGTGGCGTTATTTTTTGACCGCTCATTGTACCAACAGCACCAAACGCTATTGCGAGTACCTTGAGTGCTTTTCCTGAGAAAAGCACCAGAGCGAAAGCAAAACCTAAAAGCTGTTTATTAGATTAACTACTGACTGACAACTTCATCTTTTGTGAACGCCAAAATATCTCCTGGCTGGCATTCCAATACGTGGCAGATTTTTTCTAAGGTATCAAAACGTATTGCTTTGGCTTTACCCGTTTTGAGCACGGAGAGATTTTGGGGAGTGATATCCACCAGCTCTGCCAGAGTGTTCAAGCGCATTTTTCGCTGCGCTAGTACAACATCCAAATTAACAATGATTGGCATACATCCTCCTTATATGGTCAGCTCGGATTCTTCATTCAGGTCAGCGCCAATTTCGAGCGACCAAAGCAACACATACATCAAGCCGAAAAATAACAACCCAAAAATAACTCCAATATTCAACGATACATTGACGGTTGAACTAGTGAGAATGCTATATACCCAGCCTGCAACTAAAGTACTCAGATAAAATCCAAATACCACGATCCCATTGAGTAAAGCTCTGCGAGCATGTTGTATGGCGTCCTTATTAAATATTTCACCCTTTGAAAAAAACCGAATTAAATCACGCAAATTACTCGTGAGTTTTATAACAAAGAAGAACAGCACCGCCATCGCCAACACCACCAGGAAACGCTGCGGATAGCTGAGATCGATATCTTTGACCGTAACGTCACCCAGTAGAAATGTGTATCTGGATTTTCCGCTGGTATCGGCCAACAACGCAATTGCCATCAAAGGGCCAAACACCCACAGTAAATAACCTATCCAGGTCAAGGCGCCACACAAATAACCACTTAACGTCTTAATTTGAGCAATTCGCTCATGTTGCTGAACATTCATAATAAAGGCCCTCCTGGGCTTGCGTTGGTAGAGACTAAAGAATAGCACTCAAAACACAAAAATCAATAATTATTTATCGAATATCAATAATTAAACAATCATAAAGGTTAGTTAAATCTTTAGACCTTGCCAAATCAGGAGTGACTTTAGGCTATTTCAGCAAGTGAAGATCTCTAATCTCAATGGTTAGAGCACCGCCGGATCATAAGCCGGGCGAGCGTTGTCTTCATTTTGGTATTTGTTGTGAAATATCGACAGGTAGAGTTTATTACCAATCAGGTAATGGATGACATGTTCAAAAGTCCAGGCTGCAATTGGTTGAGATAATTAATCACAACCATCGCACTTTGGTTGTAATCCTATGGAATAAATTTAGGCATGAGGCGTTGTCCATTTTTTAATCAGACAACGCCATTTGATCACAACCTGGATTGGCTGGAAAGATGTTTTTCTTCAGCCTCAACGCCCGCAGAAAGCCCGCCATCTTTTGGCGTCGCACTTTCTGCGATTTTTATATGGATTATTGTTTGGGCCTTAGGTCTTCTATGATCTGCGCATCGATCCAGTATAAATCTGATTGAGAGCCAGCCTTGCCGTTTGCATAGGGCACCATTCTATTGAAGAAGAGAAATTTACCGTCAGGTGTGACCTGTGCGCCCCTCTCTTCAGCTGCGGTATTGACCTTGTCTCCTAGGTTAATAGCTTCACCCCACGAGCCATCTTTCTGCCGGAAACTGATATAGAGATCAGCATCGCCGTACCCGCTATCTCTTTCACCGTCCCACATCAGGTAGCTCTCGTCAGGGGCGATGTATGGATGGGCATTCCATGTGCCGGTATTGATCTCCTTTGGAAGCGGCTTCGGGTCTTGCCATTTACCACTCACTAGCCTTGAATACCGGAGAGTTCCATCACCGGCTGAACTGCCTCTCTCGTCCAGAACTAAAGTACCTTTGACTGAGGCAGCAAGGCTCATAATGCGTATTTCTTCAAAAGCAGGGCCAAGGCTTTTCAGCTCTGACCAACCGTCAGCTGTGCGCTCTTTATATTTGGCACCATAATGCAGGGTTTTGCCGTCTGGGGCGTAAAAGGGCCTGCTTTCTCCAGCCGGCACCGCTATCTTATGCCACTGATCGCCCACCTTTCTAAAAATGACAGATTCCGGTTCTCTGGCGTCACGAGAGTGTTTCCATCTGGTGACAAAAAACTCGTTCATATCAGGAGAGAAACCACCAGCGTCCCCCCATTCTTCTGTATTTACAATGCCGGGAGCAAAAGGCCTGGCGGTTAAACCTGGTGTTGTTTGCCCCAGGTAAGGGCCTTTGAGTGCAGGATATTCATTTTGGCTATAACTTTTGCTACTCATAGTGAGTATAGAAAGCAGCAGAATAATGAACATATAAAAACGATCCATCATTTATTTTTCCTTTAAATTCAGTCCATTACTAAGCATTCATCTGGTGGCGCAACCTTTGACTTTACTCAGAGCGTTAAGTATTGGTACAAACCTATCAGGGCCAGGTCTTGTATCTTGCCCCATTATATTAAGTGCAGATCTGTGAACGCCAGGTTTAGGCGCCACTGAAGCAGTGGCACAAGCCTTCGCAGCCGCACGTTTTTGTTCTGCGGATCTACAACAGATTGTTAAGCATTAACTATTGAAAAACAAAGAAAAATATAAATAGTGATACATAAGTAAATGCCAATGCAGCAAGCGATGAAAAAAATACCTTCCAATTCGACCTAAATGAATACGACTCTACAGCATCTATTTCTTCCTTGGTGACCTGCAATTTCCATGTGACAGATGCGGCCAGACCAGAGTAGGCAATAGGGATAATTGTATATGGAAAGTTCTCTGGCAACTGGTAGACCAAAACAAATAAAGCAATCGATACGACTACAGATATAACTATTGATAGTTTGGCTAGTTCTGCTTTTCCCATACTCCTAAAGTTTTCACTCACATAGTATGCGGCAGCAAAAGGGCCCCCGAGAAAACTCCCGAGATATACCTGTTTCGGTGTGAAAAATTCCTTGTTGGACATTATGATCTCCATTCCTTGTTCAAGCCTGACATTACTGGCATAGGCGGTCGAAACGCAGTGTAGCGAGTCCAGCCCAACTTGTTGCCCGGTTGTGCCCGGCCCAATTAACTATCGATGACGATGTAAGCATCTGTCTTATAGAAATGATTTATAGCTTTAATCAGTGTTTCCCTGTCCCATTCGGTTGTTTGCTGCTGAAGGTTTACTTTAACGTCCTGGATATCACTAATGCTCAAGAAATGCTTCCACCACCTTGAACCCGCATAGACCGGCTCATCGTTTTCGTCTAAGTCTTCTTCATCAAGATTTACAAGTAGAACTTCAGAGTCAGTCTCAAGGCCAGTTGATGATATGTATATTCTGTAGTTCCATGGTAAATCATCAATAGAATTCAACAACTCACTGGCCTTCATTTCGTATCTCATCGATATTCTGCTAGACAACTGACGCTCGCCACACAGGCAAGCAATTTGTTGCGAGTCGAGCGCGGCGCTAAAGGCGTGTTGTGCCGCCTTTGGTTATGTTTCATGGCTGCACCGGATTAATGATTAAGCTGGCAGTTGCAACGCCGACACTGGCAGTATTGGCGAGCATAAACCAAAAAAACATTCTGCTTTTGAACAAAAAGTTTAATTTAAAAGCCTTTTTATAAACCAAACCTTCCAGTGCAACATTGACAGCGCAGGCAACAAGAAATGTTACGCACCAGGTGATTGGGTTAAAAGTGCCCATTTTAAAAACATGGTAAAACAACAGGCCAGGAAATACTTCCCAAGCTATACCAGCCAATGGGATAAGTAGTATTCCAAGAATAGCTGAGGCCGCATTAGCGGTAATTGTTGCGAGAATAGCTTTTTGAGGTGTAACTTGAAACAGCGCACGAACAAACAAATACTCTACTAGCAGACCTATAGAAATTGCCCACCACGAGAACAGTCGGGTTTCCAGATACAGCGCTGGCCATACAACATTTGCATGCGCCACAAACGGAACTAAAAATAACATCCATATCGTAATTCTACGCACTAACGTTCCTCTGAAACATAACTATAAGCTTTGGGGCGGCTGGAGCGAAGCGTTAGCCGTCCCAGCCACAGTATTGGTAAAACAGCGCCTTGTTATAAATTTTCTTTCTTCCAAAGATTAAAGGCGTGGTCTATTTCGGGTGCTACTTTATCGTATGTTTCCCAATTACTCGGGATTTCATAAATATTTTCAAACTGTTCTTCCTGGTCAGCAGCCTGCACATAGACACCGAAATAATGATCCTCAAAGAATGATTGGGCGAATTTATTACCAAGGCCATTTAGGTCTTCATCAGTAAATTTACCATCGCAATTATTTCTAAAGAATTCTGCTGGAGTGATTTTCCTGGTTTTCAACTTATCAATTTCTTCTGGCCATTCTTCTGTATTAAGCTTGCCAGCTAAACCATTGAGCATTGCCCAAGCAACGAAAATCCCTGTGTGCGTATATCCGTTTATTTCAGGAAGATCACCAAAATTATCTGCTCCGAAATGCCATGACGCATCATCGTACTTCATGCTTTCTCCTTAGATGTATAACGCCCACCACAAACGCGAGAAACTTGTTGCGAATCGAACGCCGAAGGCGCGTTGTGCTGGCTTTTGTTATGAATTTTGTGACAATGCCTCAGCAATGGCCTTTTTCATTAGTTCTTCATCATCAAGTAATTTCCGATAGTTCTCATAGGGCAAGTTTCCATCATTTACTTGCCTCTCAACAAAGATCTGCATTCGCCATGGGTCTGGATCGGGTTTGTCAAAATCAAAATCGATACCTCCAACATCAGGAGTTTTAAAAACATCTACACCGATGCCATGAGTGCGAATATACCAGGTTGTTCCTGGCACCAATTTGCAGCCACGATTTTCTCTGGAAAGAATATCTTCAGCTTTCGATAGTCCGAATCCAAGCCGAATGAGCTCCTTCGCCCAGCTCATTTGGGCATACCATAATGGAATCGCTGCTTTGATTGGATTAATACTCATGACTTCCCTAATGCCTAACGCCCAAATTGAGCGCGGAAAGCCGCGCAGCGGGTTGACGTTGAAGCCAACGTTTTTTGCTGACGATAAAATTTGCTTGTTAGCATGTAATTTACTCGATGTTTAACATAGGAAGTAACATCGTTTGCTGTAATTCCATAAACTTATTTTTTGTATAGGGTCCAAAAACAAATTCTGTAGCCTCAGCAAATTGATGATCCTTGCTCTTATCAATGTAATAAAAGCCACAAGAATCATCAGGGCAAGCATATAAAGAGATGAACTTGTCATTGACCTGAATTTCTTTCGGGTTTTCTATACGCCGGATGTATGCGCCGTCTCCCAAGCTGTAGCCAAGGCTTTTTTGCCCATCAATCCAGTAAACCTCGTATGGTCCATCGCTCCACGAAGGCCAACAACTTACAATGATTATGCCGATTATTAAAATGAAGAGATATTTCACGAAGCACCTAACATTGATAACTATCGCCTAAATGGCGGGCAACTTGTTGCGAATCGAGCCGCGAAGCGGCGTTTTGATGGCGCTTGTTAGGTGTATTTACACTAAACATTTTGAGTGTATGCATTAATACCCTTGAGTTCAGATTTTCCCTTACCGATTTCTATCGCACTCTTTAACGAAGAAATAAAGATATCCAAAAATAAAGCCTCAAAGTGAAGTGTAAATTTTGCGACGCACGAGTTGTCATTTGATACAGATACTAGTACAGCGGTATGACCAACAGAATCGAAACAAAAAAACTTAAGTATGCAATGCCCACAAGGTGAGCCATTTTCACCAACTTCGAATACTACTTCATCTAAATTGGATTTAGGAAAGCCAGATAACTGTTCAGTTAGATCCTGCAACAACTTATCATTTATGTACTGTTCGGTTTCTCCAGCAAAACCCTCATTACATGCTTTCACCCATATTTTCGAAGGGTCACTTCGCAAAAACTCGATTTCTAATCTGGGTTGCATCTATATGTACACCTAACTATCGCCTAAACGGCGAGCAAATTGTTGCGAGTCCAGCGGCCACAGGCCGCAATGTTTAAGACGCTTGCTATGTGGCTGTTGCACGTTTTTCACCCCAATTTACTCCTATTAAAGTTCCGGCAATGGCCGAAAACACTGACAAAGGAAGTTCTACGAACCACGTTGGAGAAATATATAGTTCTTGCATCAACAGCGATATGATTAGAAACCCCAAGATAGAGTTAAAAATAAACACAATGGTTGCATAGATCCAAGCCTTAACCGAATCTAGCCTTGCCATTAATGCGTATATAAAAATTGCTAAAATCGATGATGGTAGTAACTGATACGTAAAATACTCGTCAAACGAAAGTGCAGCTAAATTCTCAACCCCAATTACCATGCTCGTAAATGTACTTAATGCCGTAAGTAGCACGAACATGATCAAAGTGTATTTGACTATTCTTGAGGTTTTCAATTTATCTCAATGCCACATAACTAGCGCACGCGCGCGAACCTTGGTGAGCGTTGCTGCGGCCGCAGGCCGCAAAGTGCCGCGCTTTGTTAGGGCTGAGTTGCTGATAAAACAAAGATATATACCCCTAATAAAATGGCCCATACAGGAACAACAAATAGTAAACCTTTTGATAATTTGTGCCGCATTGAAAACAAGCGCACGGAACAAAAAGCAATGGCGCAGACTAATACTAGAGGTACAACTGCGTACAATAATAATTTAGTTTGTGTTAAGGGTTGGCAGTTTGGTACTGGATTTAAATCGCCACAACCAATAGCTGCTGCATACGGCAACATTTGATATATGAAAATTGACGCTGCTATTGCCAGCGCAATATTAATCAAAATCAAAACTTGCTTAGTCATAAAGCCTTAACGCCCCGCGCATGCGTGCGAACTTGTGGGCATCGCTGGGGCCGCAGGCCCCGAATGACACTGATTGTTATGTTGTACTGAACTCCGAACGGAGCAAGCCGAAACATTTGAGATCATGAAACTTATTCTTCCAATATCCACACTCACGCCGAAGCCCCTCCTCTTTAAACCCAAGCCGACGGAGCAATGATTCAGAGGCGCAATTGCCCGGAACTGTATCGGCTTGAATTCGATGTAACTCCCCACAGGCTAAGGCTCCGGAAAAACCAACACCAATAATGGCACGCACTGCTTCTGAGGAATAACCTTGCCGCCAACATTCGGGAAGCAGATCATAACCAATAACGGCATGACGCATTTTGCTGCTCCACGAGTTAAAGCCGCAGGTGCCTATAAATTGTTCAGATGACTTTAAGCGGATCGCCCATCTAATGCCTTGCTGCTCCTCATATCTTGACTTAAAAAGATTAATTAAATGAGTCGCTTGGCTGTGTTCACGAAACACATCTAAATCGTAGTACTCGACTACAGATGGGTTGGAAAACAAATTGAACAAACCAACTTCATCAGCAACACCAAGCTCGGTGAGTAATAGCCGTTCAGTTTCTATTGATGGAAATGCCATCTAAATTCCTTTTTCCAACATAACGCCCCGCGCATGCGCGCGAACGTGTGAGCGTCGCAGAAACCTCCCCCTAAAAAGTAGACGCTTAGAAAACATAATTTCATGCTGCCTTACTTTCGTATTCGTCGGGTGTATTGAACCCCAATGACGAATGGAGCCGATTTGTATTGTAATAACTATCAATATACCAGGCTAGCGTC
>JAHIWM010000168.1 GCA_018815765.1 Gammaproteobacteria bacterium
ACTGACATAATTCACTTCAGCAAAAACTTTAGTGGCAGTGCCTAATAAACCAAAACTGCCATAAGCGTAGCCCATAGGGATCACAGCGGATAAATCCTGCACAGCGGTTTGACCCTGATTGGCCACAGAGATATCCCCATCTATGTATTTCGCCGTCACACCTAAATCCAGACTGACTAAATCATTGTCCAGAATTTCATAATAAAAGGTGGCATCAATATTAGATAAATCCAGATCCTGAGCCACAGTTGTACCTATAGCAAAAACCTGATCATCAAACTCAAAAGTCCGGTTTAAAGTTGTGCTGCCATCTGAGCTTAAACTGTTGCGCTGTATTTTGATGTTTGGTAACAAAGGCAGCGGATGTTCAACTTTGATATAAAAACTGCTTTGGTTTTTATCATCAAAATTAAAACCCTGTTGATTGCCCGTCTGGCCAAAACCACCTTTGGCATCGGCAAAATGCAGATCAGCACCAAGGTATACACCACCAATGGTATCTGCCATTGCTGCGGGAACAGCCAACACCGCGACAGCGACCATACTTAATACAGACTTTTTCATGCTTTATCCTTGCGCTAATAATTCAGTTAAATCCAGCAGAGCCGCATTGGCCCTGGAGATGTAATTCGCCATCACCAGACTGTGATTTGCCATAAAACCAAAACCCCGGCCATTCAGAATCATTGGACTCCAGACCGGCTGTTGCGTCGCTTCCAGTTCGCGGACAATTTGCCTTAAGCTAATCATCGCGTTTTTGTTGGTCAGGACGTCGGCGAAGTCCAATTCTATAGCTTTTAATAAATGTAACAAAGCCCAGCAGGCGCCCCGCGCTTCATAAAACTCGTCGTCTATGCTCATCCAACTGGTTTTGATCCGGCTGGATTCCGCGGTCACGGTAGATTGTCTGGCATTTTTATCACCGGCCAGATCAGTATTTAATCTGTCTTGGCCAACACTGACACTCAAACGCTGGCTATAGCTGCCAAGGCGTTTTTCCACGTTTTTAAGCCAGTCACGCAGATTATCTGCTCTGGTGTAAAACTGGCTGTCGGTTTTTGCCGGGTCTAATAAAGCAGTACGGTACAAAGATAATTGATGAATAGCCTGCTGATACTCAGCTTCGGCGGCAGGAACTGCCCAGCTGCGATGATCAATATTCAACATAGGCTGGGCCAGTTTTAAATATTGATTTTCAATAGACTGTGACTGAGATCGGCTTAAATCCTTGCGCAGCGCCAGAGCTAAATCACGTGACATCTCCAAAGCGCCCAACTCCCATGCCGGCATATTGTCCAGCAAAGAAAAAGGTGGCATCACATCGTTACTGATAAAGCCTGCATTTTTAGTCAGCAGAGTTTCCAGTACACGAATCAGTGCGCTGGTGGTGGTGTATCCCACAGTTTGCTGGTGCTCCGGGCTAAGTTCGGCCGATAAATCTTTTACATCAAACAGCTCTGGTTCACTGCTGGCCCACCAGGCTGTGCCGTACCCTAAAATAAAAACGAACAGCACGGTTAAACTGACGATCCTGAATCTGTTCATTTTTCACTCCTAGTGAGTTGGAATAGCGCTGACCGAAGCCTGAACTTCGATGGATTGGCCGTCTTTAAAGGTTAAACGTAGCGGGATTTGCTGGCCTGTAGTGATGCTGGTTTTGGCATCAAACATCATCAGATGCAAACCACCGGGTTGAAAATGCACCTGCTCACCGGCTGCCACCACCACAGACTGCACCTGTTCCATCTTCATCATGCCATCTTTATGACTGTGTTGATGCAGTTCAATAGAGCCAAACTGTGGGCTACTGGCCCCAATCAGCTCTGCTGCTACATTATTTTGATTACTGATACTGAAATAACCTGCGGTCATACTGCGACCCGGTAACATCTCCCGAACTGTGGCATCTGTAACCAGAACTTCGGCCAGAGTCACAGTGCTACTCAGACTCAATAATGCAGCAACTATCCACTTCTTCATTCAGCTTCTCCTTTTAAGATCAGACCTTTATCTTACACGACTATTTTACACAACAGGGGATGGGCCAACAAACTTCACCGACGAAAAGCATTGACTTCTTTGGTAACAGCTTTTTCAGTATGAAGCTTAACAAACTGGTGACAAAAACAGCAGCTGTACAATTATCTGTAAGCCCTACCCCCGATTTTATTGGGTTTTGCTTTTCAGAAAGTCTAGTTTTCAGACGTTTAGCGATTGTCAACCCAACAACCCCCTATAAATTTATACTTTTGTTTAAATAATAACCTTTGCATTGTTGGCAAAAATCCGTAAACTTAGCGCCCCTTTAGGGTAGAGCCTTGGTTTTAGCGGTGCGCATAGGTCCATATCAATTAACGAACAACGTAATTTGCGCTCCTATGGCTGGAGTGACGGATTACACTTTTCGTGAGCTTTGCCGTCGTTTTGGTGCAGGTTTAGCTGTATCAGAAATGATGTCGAGCAATCCTTTGGTCTGGCAAAGTGAAAAATCGCTAAATCGTATGACTCACCAAAATGAATCTGGTCTTCGATCGGTGCAAATTGCCGGTTCAGATCCAGATCAGATGGCTGAAGCTGCTGTGTTTAATGTTGAACATGGCGCCCAAATCATCGACATCAATATGGGATGTCCGGCTAAAAAGGTGAATAAAAAACTGGCGGGTTCGGCGCTGTTACAGTATCCGGATTTAGTCCAGCAGATTATTCAGGCCGTAGTTCAGGCAGTAACAGTACCTGTGACCTTAAAAATCCGTACTGGCTGGGACCTTGACCATAAAAATGGCGTACAGATAGCGCAAATTGCGCAGGACAACGGCATTGTGGCTTTAGCGGTTCATGGCCGCACTAAAGCTTGTATGTATAAAGGAGAGGCGGAGTACGACACTATCCGCGCTATTAAACAAAATGTGTCTATCCCGGTGATTGCCAATGGCGATATCACCACGCCGGAAAAAGCCAGATTTGTATTGGACTATACCGGAGCAGATGCGGTCATGATTGGCCGGGCCGCTCAGGGCAGACCCTGGATTTTTCGTGAAGTGGTGCACTATCTGCAAACTGGTGAACATCTGGCTTCGCCTTCAACGGGCGACGTCAGGGATATTTTGCTGGAGCATGTCCGTGGCTTACACCAGTTATATGGTGAAGTGCTTGGCCCACGTATTGCCCGCAAACATGTGGGTTGGTACCTGGCTGAGCATGACAGCGAAGGCATGTTTCGCAGTGAATTTAATGGTATCGAACAAGCCCAACAGCAGTTGGATACCTTGAGTGTGTATTTCGAGCAATTACTAGCAGCAACCTAACGTAAAAGAGAATAGGCAATGTTTAATCAAAACGTGACTTCGCCATTTATCACCAACGCCCATGTTCAAACGCAAGAAAAACCGCAGCCTTTAAGCAACGCGGTACAAAAAGCGGTGGCGAACTACTTACAACAACTGAACGGTCAGGACGTAAACGACCTGTACGAATTAGTGTTGTCCGAATTAGAAAAGCCGTTATTAGAAGAAGTGATGAAATACACTCGCGGCAACCAGACCCGCGCTGCCAACCTGATGGGCATCAACCGCGGTACTCTGCGTAAGAAGCTGAAACAATACGGCATGAGTTAATGCCCCCGCGGGAGGAGTCCCGCAATGAAAAGCACCCTAGGGTGCTTTTTTCTTTTCCGCGTCGCTCTTGACGCTGCAGCGTTGTTGGCTGCAACGTCAATATCTTAGCGGATATGCTTTAAAGAATACGTTGAATAAATAAGGGATTTCACCAGTTGATCCCGGCGATACACCAAAGCCATTTTTTCTCTATGCTTATGTCCTGGCTTATGTGTTATCCAAAAAAAACAATGCTGGTCCGAATTAACCATTACAGCGGAGAATGATCCAATGAACGCAGCTCGTCCAATCCGTCGCGCCTTATTAAGCGTGTCAGACAAAACCGGTATAGTTGAATTTGCCCGTGCTTTAGCCGCCCAGGGTGTGGAACTGTTATCCACAGGTGGCACAGCCAAGTTATTGGCAGAACAAGGCATAGCTGTCACTGAAGTGTCCGATTACACAGGTCACCCGGAAATTATGGACGGCCGCGTCAAAACGCTGCATCCAAAAGTGCATGGTGGCATTCTGGCCCGCCGTGGTATGGATGAAGCTGTAATGGCAACAAACAACATCAAGCCTATCGATTTAGTGGTAGTGAACCTGTATCCATTCGCCAACACAGTGGCCAAAGCAGGTTGCACTTTAGAAGACGCCATCGAGAATATCGATATCGGCGGCCCGACTATGGTGCGCGCTGCAGCAAAAAACCATAACGATGTCACTATTGTGGTCAACGCTGCAGATTACGACAAAGTATTGGCAGAGATGGCTGCGAACGCCGGTTCTACCACTCATGCTACTCGTTTTAGTTTAGCCATCAGTGCTTTTGAGCATACAGCTCAGTACGACGGTATGATTGCCAACTACTTCGGCACTATGTTGTCCGCTTACGGTGATGAAGAGGCTAAAGCAAGCAAATTCCCACGTACGTTTAACGCTCAGTTTGTGAAAAAACAAGACTTACGTTACGGCGAAAACAGCCACCAGAGCGCGGCTTTTTATGTGGAAAACAGTATTCAGGAAGCATCAATCGCCAGCGCTACTCAGCTGCAGGGCAAAGAGCTGTCGTACAACAATATCGCTGATACAGACGCCGCTTTAGAGTGTGTAAAAGAATTCGACGAACCAGCTTGCGTCATCGTTAAACACGCTAACCCTTGCGGTGTAGCTATTGGCGAGAACATTCTGGCTGCTTATGAGCGCGCTTATAAAACAGACCCTACTTCTGCTTTTGGTGGCATTATCGCGTTTAACCGCGAATTAGATGCTAAAACTGCTGAAGCTATTGTCAGCCGTCAGTTTGTTGAAGTCATTATCGCGCCAAGCGCTACAGCTCAAGCAGCAGCTGTGGTGTCTGCTAAACCCAACGTACGTTTACTGGTCTGTGGCGAATGGGAAAGCAAAACCACAGGTTTTGATATCAAACGTGTTAACGGTGGCGTGTTGGTACAAGACCGCGACCAGAAAATGGTTGGTCTGGATGACTTAAAAGTCGTGTCCAAACGCCAGCCTACTGCAGATGAATTACGTGACTTATTGTTCTGCTGGAAAGTGGCTAAATATGTGAAATCTAACGCCATTGTTTATGCCAACGACAGCATGACTATTGGGGTGGGTGCAGGCCAGATGAGCCGCGTCTACAGCGCTAAAATCGCTGGTATCAAGGCGGCTGACGAGAATCTGGAAGTCAAAGGTTCAGTCATGGCATCAGATGCGTTTTTCCCGTTCCGCGATGGTATTGATGCCGCAGCTGCTGCTGGTATCAAAGCTGTGATCCAGCCAGGTGGCTCTATGCGTGATGCAGAAGTGATAGCTGCTGCAGACGAGCACGGCATGACCATGATCTTCACTGGCGTGCGTCATTTCCGCCATTAAAACCTAAAAATGGGGTCAGATCACATTGTTAATTATTCTGTTAACAATGTGATCTGACCCCATTTTGTTAGTTTTTCACTGACAGCATATATTCCGCGACCGCCTTACGCGTTTCAGCATCCAGATAATCCTGTTTTGGCATAGCCGGATAGTCTTCGCGTTTTTTAATAGGGTTAGCGATGTAGTCAGCTAAAGCTTTAGGGTCGTCCATATACAAGGACTGGATCACTTGTACTGGCGGGCCAATCAGGCGACCTGTATAGGCGTGACAGCCTGTGCAAATCCCCAGATAGGCATATTTACCTTTGTCTTCAACAGCAACTGAACGGGGTGCTGCCGGTTCATCCAGCAAGTAGTTCACTATGGTATCTGTATTGCTGAAACCACAAGCAGGCCAATCACCCACTCCAGCGCTGATATACTGCTGCGGGTTATTGATACAACTGTTATTGCTCCCCCCCACCCGCAGTATGTCCGGATTACCTTGTTTCAGTTCAGTGGTCAGCAGCACTTTAGCTTCGGTAATAGTGTCGTAGCCATTGTTATACATCAGATTATTTAAAATCATGATCTGATCCGGTGTCGGATCCGACTCTGGATCAAGCGTGGTATTAGGCGCATTCTGGTGGTCAGTAATAATGATGCCGGCCGTTTTATTACCCAGGATCAGGTTGTCTTCAATAATCACCTTGTCGGCGGCCATAATCAGAATACCGGTACCAGCCGGAATACCTGCCACCATAGAACCTTCAGCACCAAAGTTTTTGGTGTTGTTATTGCTGATCCAGTTATTGCGGATAATCACATCTACAGTGTCTTTAATTGGCAGGCCTGGCGTGACAAAAGCTAAAATGCCGCCTGTGTTGTTATGCACAAAGTTATTTTCCACTATGGCATGGCGGCTATTTTCAATTTCAATACCGGCCACACTGTCGAATACTTCATTGTTGGCCACATGAATATGATCGCTCATACCCACATATATCGCGGCATCTTCAATACCGGACACCACGTTATGTTCGACAATGCCGTTTTCGCCCAACTGCGGGAAAATGCCATAAACCCCGGTATCTTCGATAATGTTATTGCGGATTTCGAAGTTATTACCGGCCTGGCCCATAATGCCGTTGCCTTTGTATTTAGTGATCAAAAAATTCTCAATCACTATGTTATTGCCCGAATACAAAATGGCGTCGTTTAAATGACCATCACCAAATAAACGTGGTCGTTTACCTTCGACGATCACACCACTTAAACGGATATTATCTTTGTCGATATAGACAGTTTCAGTGTAATTGCCGGGCCAGACCTGGATCACATCACCCGGCTGGGCGGCTTTGACTGCATCCATAATCAACTGACCGTCTTTGACCGCATGTACTGTGCCTGTTGGCATGCTATTGAGTACTGATTTTTTGCCGTTGCCGCTGGCCGATGTACTGCCGCTATAGCTGACTTCTGCTGTATACACAGGAGCAACAGTGGCTGTGGATGTCAGGTAATAGCCAGCAAAATATGCCAGCGGAACCAAAGCTATTAAGGTGAGCGTACTTTTATTCATTCTGTGCTTCCTTTGTGATCGTGTGGAGTCGTCAGTTCTGCCGGTAAAGGCAAACCTGAGGGTAATTGCGCAGGTACAACAGGCATCAGGCTTTCATCGGTCAGGGTATTCAGAAAAACCGCCAGTTGCTGAATTTCTTCCGGGCTGAGTTTGGGTTCCCAAATATGCCAGTGCAGCAGCAGCTTTTCGCCTTTAGGCACTGCATGGCCACGGCCTTTGCTGTAAAACTCTGCAGCTTCTTCCAGCGTCGCGAAACGGCCTGAGTGCATATAAGGTGCAGTGCGGCCTACATTGCGCAAACTTGGCACCTTAAAACCACCTCTTAATTTGCTGAGTTCAGGGCTATTACCTGCGCCCGGGTCAAAGGTCATACCTTCAGGTTCTGGCGTGCCAATCACAGCAAGCTGCTGATTGGTAAAAAGTGGCGGGGTATGACACTCAGCGCAGCGGGCGACAAAAGAGCGAAATACATTTAAGCCTTTAATTTCCTGATCATTCAGCGCCTGCTGGTAGCCATGAGCGTAGTGATCGTATTTGCTGTTCAGTGAAATTAACGAACTCTGAAAAGCTGCCAGCGCTGTAGCTACCTGACTCAGATCCAGCTCTGTACTTAAAGGAAAAGCCTGACGGAATAACTCTGGATACAAGGCGCTACTGGCTAAATCAGCCAGCACTTGCTCTGCTGTATTGGCCATTTCATGAGGCGCAAATAGCGGGATCAAGGCCTGTTGCTCCAGCGAATCGGCACGGCCATCCCAAAATAGCTTTTTCAGGAAACCGACATTCCACAACCCCGGCGCACTGCGGGTGCCTATGTCGCCATTACTTCCAGTGCTGAGTGCTTTGCCATCACTAAAGCCATGGCTTGGCTGATGGCAACTGGCACAGGCTTGTTTGTGATTGGCAGATAACAAAGGATCAAAAAACAGATAACGGCCTAAATCAATTTGTTGTGGGCTGAAGCCATCTCTGCCTTTGGGTAAGGCGGTTTTTGTACCGCCAACCCCTTTGTTATGCAATGAATCGTAGTGATCATAACGGGTCACCAACAGACACTGGTTCTGTGGCGTTAGCTCAAAACTGGGGGGACACTGGCTGTTCAGGCTAATGACAGCTGTGTTCAGCGCTAAAGCGGCCGCAAGACTAAGCATCATGGTAAACCCGCCCCAATGTAAGCCACCACAGCCTGCCTGTCCGCTTCGGTCAAAGTACGGCTCATCATTGCCATTTGTCGGCCCGGTTTATCAGTCGCACTGCTGCCGCGAACTCCGCTTTGAAAATGCTGCAACTGCAGCAACAGGTAATCCCGGCTTAACAGTTGTAAGGCTGGCGCTTTTAACTCAAGGTTGCCCTGCGCTTTATTGCCATGGCAGGCACCACAAGAACCGATATAAATCCGCCGACCTTTGTCGAGCAGCGCCGCATCTGTCTGCTGTAGACTGGGTGCAACCACAGGTAAAGCACTGAAATAGGTTGATAACTGATCGATATCCTCAGCACTGAGTGGCTTCGCCATAGCAGCCATCACCTGCCCCATGCTGTCCTCTGCTACAGCGCCACGTTCAGCACTCTGAAACTGCTGCAGCTGCTTTTTCAGATACTGCTGTTGCTGTCCGGCCAAAGCCGGAGCTTTGCTCGCAAGCTGATTCTCAGCAGCATGGCAGGCATTACAACTGTCGACTTTTTCCGGGGCAGCCGCTTGAGTTGCTGCGGCATACAGCGCGGTCACCAGGATTACTAAAGGATAATTCCAAAACATAACAGGGCCATTTTTTTGTAATAAGCAAGCGCTCGTGTTGGCCCTAAGAGTGCGTTTTCACAGGCCAGGGTTCAAACCTAAAAGTGTACAAAATTGTCCAGTTCGCTTTATTTAGTGCAAAGCGCAGTTACTATCGAATGCAGCGAGATCCGTCTTTGAGCTGCTGTTGTTGTGTATGCAGATACATCAAAGCCCGATCCCGACCACACAGAAAAAAAACAAAAAAACAGGGAGACTGTTATGTCGCAACAGCACACTAAATCCGGCATGAAATTAAAACCACTGGCATGGCTTATTGCAGTGGCACTGAGTGGACAAAGCCAACTGGCACAGGCAGAGCAAACTGAAACCGGGCCGGAAAAAACCGAACCAGCGATAGAAACCATCACAGTGACAGCACAAAAACGGCTGCAAAATCTGATGGACGTGCCTGTTGCTATCGACAGTATTTCAGCCACAGATTTAAAAGAAACCAACTCAGTGTTGCTCGGTGATATTGCCGACTACACGCCGGGCTTTAAATTCAGCAAAGATGCCGTAGTGCAAGCGACAGCAACGATGCGAGGAGTGTCCAGCAGCAATATCAGCACAGGCGGCGACCCTTCTGTCGCAATTTTCTTTGATGATTTTTATCTGCCAAGAGCAGCACAAAGCGTGATGTTCTCGGACATGCAGCGCATTGAAATCCTCAAAGGCCCTCAAGGTACTTTGTTTGGTAAAAATGCCGCTGCCGGCGTGGTGAATCTTATTCCCAATGCTCCGGAGCAAAGCGACGAAGGTTTTATCAAAGCCACACTGGGTGATTATTCACTGCAACGTTATGAGGCGATGGCGAATAAAGCTCTGAGCGACACTTTTGCGGTGCGGCTGAACCTGATGAGCAATCAGCGGGATTCTTACGTCAATAACGTCTATCCCGACTATCAGGGCGAAGAACTGGGCAATACCAACCATCAGGCAGCCCGCCTTGCTGCCTTATGGCAAGTCAGCCCCGATACCAAAGTACAATTTAGTTACGACTGGGATGACTTGGATCAAGGCTACTCAGCTTCAATAGGCCTGAGCCCTTATGCCTACAGCATGAACCCGCTGGACAGAACCATAGAAAATGATGTGATAGACGGCCACGAACGCCGTGATATGAGCGCATTCTCGTTAAAAATCATGCATGACTTTAACGATCAGTGGTCGGGTAAACTCATTAGCAGCAAAAGGCAATGGGAAGTCTCAGGACGGGATGACACAGACGGCACTGCAGATAAAACCCGTTATCTGGATACCATCAACTTTGAAGACTCGGATATTTTCTACAACGAACTGCAGCTGAATTACCATCAGGACCAACTGAGTTATGTTGGCGGTATCACCTACAGCAAAGAAAAGGTCTATCAGAAAACCAGTCTGAATATTATGGCGGACACTGTGGCGCGCCTGACCACAGCCAATTTAAACGGCACACTGATTTCAGCCTTGATGGATGCTGGTGTACCGGAAGAAATGATTAGCGGCATGGGTTTACCTGCCGATCACATCTGGAACTCACAAAACTGGGCCAGCATTTTAAGTGTGATGGCGATGGTCGATCCCAGTGTGGGTGCTTTGCTGGAACAATTAGGTGCCACTCCTTTCAGCCCTGAACTGGTCGCGGCTATAGAAGCCACGGGCGATTTAACCTATGACGCCATTGGCGCTGGACTTGGTATTAACGAAATTTTTGGCCCTTCAGTGGCAGGCAAACTCTGGAGTGAAGACATTATCAATACCGGGGATTTCACCTCTTATGGGGTGTACTCGGATATGGATTATCAGCTCAACGAGCGCTGGGGTTTTACTGCGGGTCTGCGTTACAGCAGGGACGAAAAAGATTTTAGCTGGGAGATTAAAGAACGCTCCTTTGGTCAGTCTATGCCAGGCTTAACCGACTTTTTATTTCCGGTAATGCCACAGCTCGACGCCAACAACAGCTGGAGCAAATGGACAGGCCGTGCTGTCACCCGTTATCACCTGAACGACAACAACATGATCTATTTGTCCTACTCCACAGGCTATAAATCAGGGGGTTATGACTCTTTGGATCCGGGCTCTTCCATCCGGCCTTTTGCACCTGAAGAAGTGAAAAACCTCGAACTGGGGTACAAAGCCGATTTATGGGATCAGCTACGATTGCAGTTAGTTGGTTTTGATATGGATCTGACCAACCGTCAGCGTTCGGTCAGCAGCAAAACTCCGGATTCAGGCGTGGCTATCCCTATCGTCATTAATGGCGATCAGGACATTCGTGGTATGGAAATGGTGCTGGATTGGCAAGCCACCAAGCAGTTGAAGCTGGGTCTGGTGACTGAATACCGTAAAACTGAATCCAAGTGGCAGGAATTTTATAATGCCGATGGCGAACTGGTGACAGATGTAGATAAAGCCTCGACCGCCGACGCTTATACGCTGACCGCCGACTGGACTGCAGCTCAGCAATGGGCCGGTGGCTACTGGAAGTTGCATCTGGATTATGTCTATGAAGAAAATACCAGAGCAGACGACCCGGATTTACTGGAGATTGCCAAATCTATCCCTGTGTATTTTGCCGATACCAAAAATATCAACGCGCGCTTAAGCTGGAGCAGCAGCGATGACCAGTGGGAACTGGCACTCTGGGGGAAAAACCTGGCTGACCACGAAACAACAGGAGGTATAGGAGGTTTTGCCGCTGATACTCTGGGCACTCCAATCACCTCATTAAACGCCCCCCGCACTTATGGTGTTGAAGTGAAATACCAGTTCTGACCTGTCGGGGCTTTGCTTTTTTAGCAAAGCCCCGCTTTACCAAAGCTGCTTTTCACTGCACTATCAATATGGGGATCACTATAAAAAGAAACGACCTGACAGATGCGGGAAGGATGATGGCACTTCGTACTCTAGCTTTGCTCTTATTGCTCTGTAGTTTTAGTTCTGCCGCAGCAGCAGCTGATTTTAGTCTGCAACCCAGACTCTGCCTGCATCATGCCCATCAGGCTTGTGTGCTGAAATTAAAGGTCAGCTGGCAACAGGACAACAAAGCCTGTTTGTATAAAAAAGCCGACCCCACCCCTTTGCTTTGTGCCAACAGCATCAGCCAGCAGCTGCAGCTGGAACTGACAGCTCACACCAGTTTTGAACTGCGAAACTCAGCGACCGGAGAGTTACTGGCTGAACGCAGGGTTAAAGTACTGCAGGTGGATCTGAATGCCAGCGATCAGTTGCTTAAACGCAGCCGCAACAGTTGGGGCAATCCCTGATGCAGCAAATTTTGCTGATCGAAGATGATCTGGAATTATCACGCCTTGTGGTCGACTTTTTACAGTCAGAAGGCTATCAGGTCAGTAGTTGTGGTAATGCGCTCAAAGCCAAAAAGCTGATACTGGCACAAGGTTTTGATTTAATAGTCTGTGACGTGATGTTACCCGGCAGCAGTGGTTTTGATTTAGTAAAACAAATCCGCCAGCAATTTAAAGGCCCTATTTTGTTTATGACGGCACAAACCTCTGTCGGTTCTGTGTTGCAAGGACTGGAATTGGGCGCACAGGACTATCTGCTCAAGCCACTGGATCCTCGTATTTTATTAGCCAAAATCCGCATATTTTTACCACCGGAACACGCAAGCGCCGATCCACAGCCTTTGCTGAAACAGCACAATTTAACAGTAGACCGAGTGTCAGGCCATGTGATGCTGGCAGGACAAGACATTTGCCTGACCAATGCAGAATTACAATTGCTGCTGACCTTACTGGATAACTATGGCGTAGCTGTCAGCCGCGAACGTTTGTTCCGCGAACAACTAACCCGCGAATATGACGGCACAGACAGAACCATGGACGGCAGGGCTTCACGGCTGCGTCGTAAGTTACAAAACGTGGATGAACGCTGGAATGTGCAGGTGGTCTGGGGCCAGGGTTACCGCATCAGTTACGCTGAAGCCACGGAGTCACAGCCATGAGTTATACCCTGCTGCGTTTTTACCTTGGCATAGTGCTTGTGGTCTTGCTGTTGTTTTTCAGCCTGAATCAGCTGTACAGCTGGGTGTATCAACGGGATGATTTAGCCGACGCTGCCCAAACCATGCTGCAACATGTGCATCAGTTCAGTCAGCAAGACAAACTGAATTGCCGTATATCAGAAACAGACGACTGCATAGATAGCTTGTTTGTGACCTATCCGGCAGGTATGTGGCAACCTCAGCCGAATTTTATTTATGCCGTCGAAGTGATGCGGGATCAGCAAGGCAACGCCTCGATGTGCAGTGAAATGCCAGCAGGCGAATTACTCTGCTTAAGCCAACTGAATTTACCTGACGGTACAGACTTCAGTATTGACCTGGCCCATGTGTTTATTTTGTTGCTGTTGCTCTGTTTATTCTGGCTTAGCCGCAACCTGTTCCGCGATGTAGAAACCTTAAGAATGAATGCCTTGCAGGAAATAAAACTCGGTCATCTGCCCGCTTTTCAGCTGAGCCCCAAGTCTTACCTGCAACCTTTGGCCCAATCCCTGACCCGAATGAATCAAACCATAGCGGACTTAAATTCACTGCAACGTGAGATGGCCGATACCGTCTGTCATGACATTAAAACACCGCTGGCCCGAATGCGCTTTATTATGCTGAGTCTGGAGTCGAACATCAGCGAGGCTCACTATGCTCAGGTTTGTCGTAACCTGTTGGAAATAGAAGACAATGTGTACGATTACCTGCGTCTGGCGCAACAGGATTTCCGCTCAGACCTGCACCTGAGCCAGGTTGCTCTGTCACAGCTACTGCAACAGATGATTGATAAGTTTTCCGCTAATACTGAGCATCAGATTGAGCTAATTGCCGGGCCTGTGATCAGCATTCAGGCCGATGAAAAGCTGTTGCAACGCGCTTTATCCAATCTGCTGAGTAATGCCTTGCGTTATTGCCATACCAAGGTCTGGATTGAATTGAGCTTACAGGACAATGATTGCCTGATTGATATCTGCGACGATGGCGCGGGCTGGCATAGCAACCAGCAACCCAGCCCGAATCACAGCCCGGATGGTTTATCGCATCATGGTATTGGTCTGGCAATAGTCACCAGAGTAGCCAATCAGCATGGCGGTGCTTTTTTACGGATCAGCAGAGCCGGAGGCGGAGCTGTAGCACGACTGAAACTACCCGTAGGTTCGGCAGCGACTGACGCTTAAAACTAACGTATAGCCCCAAGCTGTGGCGACAAGGGCAAGTTTTCGACTTCACGCTGTGAAAACTGCACTGAAGTCACCACTAAGGCTGTGACCACTAAGACAGACGAAACAGCACCAGTCCAGCCTAACCAGCGCATCAATTGTGGTTGTTGTCTTTTGGTACGCAGCCAGTGCATCCATAGCCCGCCCGCCACTAAAAAGGTAAAACCCAACCCAAACACAAAATACAACAGCTTGACGCCAAGCCCGGCAAAGTTACCAAAATGCAAAGGGTCAGCCATATCTGAGATATAGGCCACAGGTTTTAACTCAGCGCCTTTTTGTAGTTTCAGCACATCTGCCGTCACCGGATGCAGGTAAATGCGGTTGGCTCTGTCACGCACCAGCAGCGTATCATCCTGACCTGTCACCACCACAGGCGCTTTGTCGGACTGTGGATAATTCAAAGCTCTGATATCCAGTTCGGGCCTGGCCTGTTGCGCAGCCTGCATCAATTCGGTTAAAGACAAAGCTTTGTGTGTGATAGCCTGCTCCAGCTTTGGTGCTTTTGGATAATGATCCACTTTAAACTTTAGTAAGAAGTGTTCGGTAAAGTACCAAAGACCAGTCAGGAACATCAGCAGAATAAAACCCCAACACCACACGCCTGTCCATTTATGCCAGTCAGGCCAAAAAGTACGGCTGGAAACTTTAGCCCCTGAAGGCAACTGAAAACCTTTACGCCACCACTGCCGGTAGACATAAAAACTACTGACCAAAATAATCAGCAGCAAAAAACTTAAACTGGTCACCACAATTTTGCCGGTAGAACCCAGCGACAGGTACATATGAATATTGCGTAAAAACCGCGACACTGTGCCCCACTGACCTTCGCCTGTTAAAGCACCGGAAGCGGGATCAAAATAAACAAATTTAAATTCAGAACCTTGATTCAAACTGGTTTTAATCAAGCTGACGCTACCCGCCAGATACCATTGTTGTGGCACATTCAGGTTGCTGATTTGATAGGCGGGATAAGCTTTGGCTAAATTCTGCTCCAGCACCTGCCAGGGCACAGGGCCCTGTCGTTCAGACAAGGCCCGGTATTTTTGATGCGACAGATACTGAATTTCATGGCTAACCACAGCCAGAGTGCCGGTCAGACACACCAGCAACATCAGTATGCCAAAGGCAAAGCCAGCAAAAGAATGTAGCTTAAACCAGGTTTTTGCAGTCATAGCCGCTATCAGAACTGATAACTGGCGGTCACTATTAACCGGCGTGGTTCACCAGGGAAGTGCCCTGTCCGTTCAATAAAACCAGCAGTGGCATAAGTTTTATCGAACAGGTTTTTCACATTGGCCTGAAACATCCACTGCTGCCAGCGGGTTTGCCAGCTCATATCAAAGACTGTGTAGGATTTCACATGCTGACCATCAATACTTAACTGGTCGCTGACATAATCCATACCGGCTGCTATGGCTGAGTTGATGCTATCCAGCTCATAACGACTCCAAACACCTATCTGATGTTGCGGCGCATTGGCGAACTTGTCACCCACAGCATTGGTGATAGCGCTGTTGCTCTCGACAATACGGGTATCGTTGTAGGCATAGTTCAGATTCAGTACCCAGGAGTCGGTTAAATCCCCAAGCAAGTCTACTTCCACACCTTTACTTTTTACTTCACCCAAAGCGATTTGATCGTCACGGCCATCACCACCCACATCACCACGAGGGTCTGCCTGCAGTATGTTATTTCTGATCATTTCATAGGTCGCTACATTCAGGCGAATCGCATCATCCAACAAAGAAAAACGCGCACCAGCTTCAATAATACTGGATTGCTCAGCCTCAAAAGGGCCACCCACTTCAGGCACTTGAGATGCAGTAGCCTGTGGGCTGAAGCCTGTACCTTTGACGGCATACAAACGCACCCAGTCCGTCAGCTGATAGGTAGACCCCACACGCCACGAGCTGTCGCTGCCATCTACTTTGGATGACGCCACATTATTTTTATCTTCAAAACTATCCCAACGCATACCCAGCAACAAATTCCAGCTGGCAGTTAAATCCAGCTGATCCTGCAGATAAAACCCCTGACGTACTGCAGTAGTGTCGGTAGGCGTAGATTTTATACTGTCGATATCATAATCAGCAGCTGAAGTCAGGCCATACACAGGATTAATCAGACTAATACCCAAAGCCTTACCGCCCTGCTCTATCGGCGCTACGTTGCGGCCTAAAAAGTAGGAGTCCTGCGTCATAGTGTCCGCCCCCAGCAATAGCTGATGATTCAAACCCGCTGTGCTGAATTCAACAATATTGTTCCAGGTCACACTGTTTGCGGTATTTTCGCGGCGCTGATCCCTGAACTGACGGCGGCAATAATCTACGACACCATCGCCATCTGTATCAAAGCTACAGAAAGGCTCATGGTAATTTTGTAGTTCGGTATTTTCATAATGACGCCAGGTCAGATCGGTGCGCCAGTTGCTGTTAAATTCATGATCGGCCCGAACCTGCCAGACATCGGCTTCTAACGACTGGAAATCTGTGGCTTAGTTATGGTTCCAGGCTCTGTCGCCGAGGAAATTACCCTGATCATCTGTAGGTACACCCCGTAAACGGGCGCCCTGATAATCCTGGGTCACAGTATTGTATTGCAGCGTCAGACTGGTGCTGTCGGTCAGATCAATCAGATAACCCAGATCCAGAATTTCGTTTTCAACTTTGGTGTTCCAGCGAAACGGCTGCTCAGAATCACGGTAATAACCAAAACGATAAGCTTGCTGCTCCGTGAGTGGACCACTCAGCTCAAGTGAACCTTGCCAATACTCATCATTACCTAAACCTAATTCCAGCTGGTTTTTAGCCGTGCGCTGCGGTTTTTTAGTCACATAGTTAATTAATCCACCAGGTGCGCTGCTGCCATATAAAGCACCGCTGCTGCCTTTGAGTATCTGTACTTCCTGCACGTTAAACAGCTGAGGTACAGCAAAACCATTAAATGGATCGCCTCTTACGCCATCATATAAAATTTCGTCCTGGCGGAAACCACGAAAGGTGACACCTGAGTAACTAAAAGCACTGACACCACTCATGCTGCGGTATAAATCTGTGACCTGACGTGCGGCCTGATCGCGGATCAGCGCTTCTGGCAACACCTGAATACTCTGAGGCACCAGTTCTAAATCTGTATCTGTTCTTGTGCCTACGCTGCTTTGAGAAGCGCGGTATAAAGTCTGGGCGCGGCCTTTGACCTCTATCACTTCCAGATCGTTGTCAGCTTGCTGCTTATCTGAAGGTTGTTGATCTGACTGCTGGGCATAAGCAGGAATTGAATTCAAAGCAGTAAGAACTGCAATAGCTAATAGCGAAGGAGAGCGTAAGGACAACATAACAGCCTCAAAGCAACAACAAAGGCGCACAGACTAAACAAGAATGATTCGCAATTCAAGTGAATTAATTTAATCAGTTGTTGTCTGCACGCTTATTTTGTTATCTGCCAGACTTACATAAACTTAGCGGGCACAGACCAGGCCAGTCGCACTGGCACTGTTGATTCAGAATCCAGCTCCAGACAAGTTAATGAGGCTTTTTTCAGCTCCAGAAAAGTTTTATCCAGCCCTAATAACTCGTTAACCAGCAATGCCAGTTCGGGTTCATGCCCCACCAGCAGCACAGCTTCATTGTCCTGCAACTGGCTGAATAAATGAGCTTTTGCTTCAACGGCTGTGACTGAAGGTAATAAACAGGGCCACTCTTCAACCTGCACTTTGACACCTGAATCTTTGCGCACTAAAGCAGCTGTTTGCACAGCTTTGGTGTGTGGACTACAAAAAATGCGATCCGGTATCAACCCTTGTTTTTGCATAAAAGCCGCAACACGGCGCGCCTGTAATCTGCCTTTTTCATTCAGGCAACGATCGGCCTCATCCACCAGCGAGGTTCGTACATCTGCCGTGGCATGGCGCATCAGATAAAGTACAGCTTTCATCGTTTTAACCTTCATTGCAGAAAATGCTGGCAGACTATAGCGAACCTATTACAGATATATGACTTTCCCCTTTGTAATTGACGCCGCAGCTTTGTTGATTGCAGCAGTGCGACCTTTTGCCACATTGCGAAGTACCAGGAACAAGACGAGAATGACTCTGACTTCCGTCAGATGACAAGGTGTTCCCACTCCTATAATCTGAGTTGTCAGTTTTTTGCAACGGCTGCCCAGCAGCCGCTTTTTTTGAGATGCTATGAACTCCATTTTTTCCCGCAAAGAAGTTAAGGCTGATCATCCCATTCAGCAACTGCAGCGTTTTCGCTGGGTTTTGATTGCCTTAGAACTGTTCGCCAGCCTGATAGGTTATCTGCTTGAATACCCTATCCATAGCTGGAGCCTGCTGTGTTTTGTGATTGCAGTGCATGTATTCACCAATATAAGTCTGAAACTCTGGCGCGGCGACAAAGGCTCTGAACAACGTTTTATCGCCATCAGTATTTTGATTGATCTCTTTATGATCACAGCGCTGCTGGCCATGACAGGAGGCGCCAGCAATGGTTTTGTCGCTATTTTATTGTTGCCTGTTGCTGTCACTGCAGTGTTGTTTTCTGCGCTTCCCAGCTACCTGATGGCCATTCTGGCTATTGGCTGTTATAGCCTGTTGCTGCAAGTTCCACTTACCACTGATGCCCATGCGATGCACCAGCATCATAGCGTTGAGCCAGCGGGCACAGAACCTTTTAGCCAACATATCAGCCAGATGTGGTGGGCTTTTAGCTTTAGCGCTTTTATTGTCAGCTGGTTTATCAGCGCCCAAACTCAACGCATTCGTACCACTTCAGCACAACTGACCACACTGCAACAAAAACAACTACAGCATGAGCAAGTGCTGGCTGTCGCCACTTATGCTGCCAATGCAGCTCACGATTTAGCCACACCACTGCAAAACCTGGTGCTGCTGACTGACGAACTGACTGAACAACAACAAGACCCAGCTTTAGCCGCCGATCTGCGTCAGCAATTACAGCGTTGCCAGCAGATAGTGCAACAGCTTCGCACTAATGCTCAGCAACTGCGAAAAGGTGAACTACAGTCTCAGCCTTTGTATAACGCTATAGAGCACAGTATTCAGCTCTGGCTGGTCAGCAGGCCTGAAATTAGCATGGAGCAACACTTCAGCAGCGATCAGTCGCCTTTAACAGTCACCGACAGCATCAGTCTGGCAGCCGCTTTATTTAATATTCTGGATAATGCAGCTGATGCCAGTTTGCAAAATAAAGAACCAAAGTTAAGCCTGACCATGCAGCAACTTAACAGCCAGTTGGAGCTACAAATCCGCGATTATGGCCCAGGTTTACCGGATAAAGATTTGGCGCAGTTGGGCAAAAGACCACACCAAAGTGAACAGGGTTTAGGTTTAGGCCAATTTCTGGCTAATGTGTCTATAGATAGTTTAGGTGGCAAAGTGGAACGGGAAAATTGTGCAGCAACAGGCGTGTTAACCCGTATTGTTTTCAACGGTACGCCGCTATGAAACTGGTGTTACTGGATGATGATGTCACCTTAACCCGCACTTTATGTCGCAGGTTGGAAGGTTTAGGTCATCAGGTAAAAAGCTATAACGAGGCCGTAAGCCCGGACTTATTAGTGGCAGAACAGGCCGATTGTTACCTGCTGGATTTACGTTTTGGCACGGCCTCTGGTCTGGATTATGTAGCGCCACTACGACAACAACTGCCGTTCTGTCGCATTGTGTTACTGACTGGTTACGCCAGCATAACCACAGCAGTACAGGCGGTAAAAGCCGGGGCAGACGACTACCTGACCAAGCCTGTAGATTTCGCCACTTTAACTCAAGCGTTAAGTGGTCAAGGCAGCCAAACAGCAGCCAATGAAGCGGATGTTTTATCGACAGATCAGTTGGAATGGGAGCATATTCAACGGGTTCTGGAACAGCATCAGGGCAATATATCCCAGACCGCCAAAGCACTTGCGATGCACAGACGCACCTTGCAACGTAAACTACAAAAACACAGGCCCTGAATTCGCTTTACTTTTTCCTGTCAGCGGCTACAATACGCGCCGCTCTTTTGACTGTTCTTTATACAATAAGGTAATCGTTATGCATCCGATGTTAAACATCGCAATTCGTGCTGCCCGCAGCGCAGGTAATGTCATCGCTAAAGCTTGTGGTCAGATGGACTTAGTTCAGACGACTCAGAAAGGCACCAATGACTTTGTGACCAACATCGATAAAGAAGCAGAACAGGCCATAGTGCATGTTTTACGTAAGTCATTCCCGGATCACGATATTATCGGTGAAGAGAACGGCGAATATGGCAACAACAATAGCGATTACCAGTGGATCATCGACCCGCTTGATGGCACCACAAACTTTATCAAAGGCATTCCTCACTTTGCTGTATCCATAGCTCTGCGTCATCAGGGCAAATTGGATCAAGCCGTGGTTTTTGACCCATTACGTGGTGAAGTATTCACAGCATCCCGTGGTGCAGGCGCCCAGTTAAACGGCCGTCGTATCCGTACCACCAATTTATCTGAATTAAACGGCGCTATTCTGGCGACAGGTTTCCCGTTTAAACATAAACACCATTTAGATGCGTACACTGAAACCTTTAAAACTCTGATGACTCAGGCCGCAGACGTACGTCGCACTGGTTCAGCAGCGCTGGATTTATGTTATGTCGCAGCAGGCCGTTTTGATGGTTTCTGGGAAATTGGTTTAAAGCCGTGGGATTTTGCTGCAGGCGAGCTGATTTTACGTGAAGCTGGTGGCTTAATCAGCGACTTCGCTGGTGGTAACAACTACCTGCGCAGCGGCAACATAGTTGCAGGCAGTCCAAAAGTATTAGGCGCCATGTTAAAAGGCATGCGTCCACATTTAACAGAAGCTCTGTTGAAGTAATACGATAAGGGTCAGATCAAGATTTGCGTAGCAAATTTGCTCTGACCCTTTGTTTTTTTAACTGAATTTTCAATTCAAATCTGCGGCTTAGTCAAAGGCAAACCCGCATTGACCCAGGCTGTATAACCACCCGCTAAACTCCAGACATCCTGATAACCCATTTTCTGCAGCATATCACCCGCCAAAGCCGAACGAAAACCACCACCACAATACAAAATCAGCGTTTGTTGTTTATCCTGCACAGCTTTTTCCACATCCCGCTCAATCACGCCTTTGCCCAAATGAATAGCAGCAGGCAAATGCCCGGCCAGCCACTCGAGATCTTCCCGCACATCCACCAGCACATAAGGGGTCGGAAACTGCTGCAAATCAGCAATAGTCAGCTCTTTCACCCTGCTTTTGGCATCTTCAACTACAGCGAGAAAGCCCGGAGAATGTTGTTTGGACATAAAAACCTTCTTGTAATTACATTTAGCCACTGTTTTTAATCAATGGCAGCGTCAGTTAAATCAATATAAAACGAAGCTACCTCTTTTCCCCCTTAGCCGCAAGCCGTTCAAAAATGGGGGGCCAAGGTTTTAAGACGAGGAGTGTTTGAGGGAGGAGCGTTAGCGACGAACGAGTTGCCGAGTCGCCTTGGACGCACGTTTTTGAGCGGGCTTTCGCAGCGGCCAGGGTCGCCTTTTCTTTGCGCCACTTTCTTTTGGCGACGCAAAAGAAAGCTGCTCGCCAACGGCGAAAGCGTTTTAACTCAGCATCAATCTGCTGCTAGATTAGAACTATAAAATCCTAATCCATACCAACTGACATGGCTCCACACCGGCTTTAATCTGCAACTCACCCGCCTCAGCTGTGCATAACAAACTTTGCCCTGCTTCCAGCTGATAGCTCTGCTCTTTGAAACTCAGCTGAAGCTGACCAGAAACCAGATATAACAAAGATTCATTGGCCAGAGTTAAAGATAAGGGTTCAGTCACAGACAATACCTGCAAGCTGGCTTTTACATCAGCGCGCCTGGTCATCAGATTAAAATCCCGCACTGGCCCGTCTATTAAGCTGCAGTCAATTTCGGTTTCACCGGCAAAAGCAAAAGGTACTAAGGCTTTATCCAGCACTACAGTGTGCTCTGCAGCTCCATGCAGACAAAAACCTTCGCCTTGTAGCAGCATAATAATGCGGTCGGTTTGTTCAAAACGAGAAAAAGGACCATCGCTAGCGACTTCAGCTATGGATACACGCCAGCGCATACCGGCATTGTCGTCAGAACGGGCGAGCTGATGGGTAATGCCGCCGCCATTTTTCCAGGTTTGGGTTTGCCATTGGTTGGGGGAGATAAGTTGTAGCGCCATAGGAAGAACTTAAAAGCTATGTAAAGTGGCTTATCTTAGGCGTACTGCAACTATGACAAAAGGGCCTGCCATAAATAAAAAACGCCCCTTTGCAGCGAGGCGTAAAACAATCAGCAGTTTTTGTTGAGGCGAGAATACGAAGTCAACGAAGCTGCGGCTTCAAGTACGACGGGCAATTAACAACTACTATTAATACAATCCCGCCCTTCTGCTTTAGCCCGATACAAAGCCGTGTCAGCAGCACATAACATGGCGAAGGAGGTGCGGAACTGGCCGTTGATTTCACTGGCAATGCCCTGACTGACGCTAACGCATAAATCTTCTGGCAGGCCTTGTTCACAGAAATTCAGCTGACGCACATAGTGCTGCACTCTTAACGCCACAGCTTTGGCCATAGTCTCGTCGTGGTAAGGCAGAATAAGCGCAAATTCTTCACCACCATAACGGGCCGCTAAACCCTGACCGCGGGGAAGAGCCAATGAAATTGCTGCGGCAATACGGCGTAAACATTCGTCGCCCTGAATATGGCCGTATTGATCATTAAACTGCTTAAAGTGATCCACATCGACAATCAACACGCTGACAGGGTTTTGCTTGCGGCTACATTCTTCCCAGTATTGCTGCAGCATTTCTTCAAAATGACGGCGATTGGCTAAGGCCGTTAATGGGTCAGTAGAAGCCAGCGTATGCAATTTGTAACATTCGGCTTTGTAAGAGGACAAATCACGTATCACAATCACCAGCAATGGATCATCTGAAGGTAGATAAGACACAGACAGCTCAATATCTTTGATATCACCATTGGCGCTAATAATAGCCATTTCAGCCGGGTTCTGTTGCTGCGACAACACACCACGACGGCCCATATCAACCAGGCTGTGATAATGCTGCTGATAACGTTTGACTAAAAAGTCTGGCCAGCAATGACCACGTAAAGCGCCCTGGGTATGACCCAAAAACTGCGCTGCTTTGCTGTTGATGCAAACAATCTTGCCGCTGGAATTGACCACTAACACAGCTTCAGACAAATACTCAATCAAAGCAGGTAAAGACTCAAGATGAGGTACCGCATAACCACCAGCACCAGAAAAATCGATCCGGCTTACATCGTTGCGGTTATAAAGCGAAGGGTTCAACTCGGCACCACTGCCATTCGCTTCACTCACTGGTGCAGAAGTTAAATATAATCTTTTACGTTGTGTTGAACCTGTCATAGGTCTGTGCTCCATAAGCCCTTGTACCGACGCATTACTGCGTTTACTGAGCATGACTTTAGAACTTATGGAAAAAACAAACCTTCCGGCAACCTTCTGATTTAAGTTATTGAATTTAAATAAAATTATTTTTATCTAAAAATTTAAAAAGCCCCATCAAGGGGCTTTTAAACGAAGAGCTACTTAATGCTAAAGGTGTTAAATACTTAATTAGATCCAGCGTTTAGCACCAAATAACCAGAACCACTATTAATACTTAGGTGGTTCTTGACCTTTATTTATAACTTGTGGATCTGGGCTTAGCAGCAGCAAGCTATTGGTTGTATTAGTAAAAATCAACTGGAATTTAGTTGCCCCTGATACGCTGTCTTCATCAACCAGTACCAGTTCCTGACCATCTGCAGATACCTGAACTGAGTCAATAATATTGTCATAAGGGGTTAAAAAACCTGCGCCCATAAAAGCATAACCAGCAGAATTGACTAATTTATAGGTAATATCTTCACCACAAGTCACCACCACACTACCAGTGCAAACTTCACCATCCTGCAGATAAGTCACTTTAGGCTCCTGATTGGCATCCAGCGTAATCATGACTTCAATAATAGGGCCCTGAATTAAAGTTGTAGCGTTCATAAATTTTCCTTGGTTTGAAATTAACTAACAAAAAAACTAAAAAGTACTGAGTACAATATTCGATTTCTGTAAAAGCTGTTGTAGTTCAGTATTTTGCTCCAATTCATTTAAACAATTTAAAGCATTGGCATAAGGCTGAACATGCTCTGGTCTTTTATCTTTTTGTTGCAGAGGCCACAACAAGCTTTTCGCTTTGGTGCAAGACAGCAGGCTTTTATCATGCTGCAAGAGAGCTCTGTAATGCTGAGCTTGCAACAATTCTGTTTCTGCTAATGCGAGCGCTAACCTCTGATTCGCAGAGTCCGCAGCATAAGCCTCTTCGTAATAACTTAACGCCTGAGACGTCAATTCCACACTTTTTTGAAATTTCCCAAGAGTGCGGTAATAACGAGCGGATTCAAATACCCAGTGCATGTAAGCTGGCAAATAGCTTTTTTCATCGCCGTATTTTTCTTTATTTTTATCAAGTTCTTGCTTCAGTAACTCTGGGGTATAGCTTATACGTGGATCTCGCAACTGAGCATTTAATCTCATTAACCAAACCTTTTTATGAAATAAACTGCTCTGCCACACTTTATTGTTGGGGTCCTGCCCGACTACTTTTTTTAGTAATTCATGGGTCTGGTATACCTGTGTAAATGCCAGTTTGAATCTCCCCTGATGCTCATACATAGAAGCGAGATTAGAATAACTATGGAAAACCTTCTCTAGCATATAAGCATCGGATTTGGCTTCATTATTCATTCGTTCAAATTCAGCCTGAATTTGCTGATGCACGTTAATAGCTTTATTAATATCCCCTTTAGCTAAAGCAGCGCTGGCTAACCAGGAACGGGTATCTGCTATATCTGCAATTAAGGCGGTATTGGCAGGGTCTTTAGCTTTTGCCCATAATTTAAGATTCAGCGATTCATCAAAAAAAGCAGTGGCTTGTTCAAACTCTTGCAATTTCATAGCCAAAGAGCCTAAAGAGTTAGTGGCGTAAGATAATTCCATAAGGGCATCTACACTGTCGGGTGCTATTTTGTACATAGCCTGGCTATAGCTGTAATACAGCTCAAATTCTGGTTTAACGGCCAGCCAGTTATTTGCATCGTACTGAATTTGCCCTAACCAAAAGGCATTAGCGCCTAAGGTTTTTAAAAGTTCTAAATTATCTGGTTGCTCAGCAAGTACTGGTATCAGTTTGTCTCTGGCTGCTAATAAGGCCGTTTTGGCTTCATCGGTTTTACCCCGTGAATAAGCGACCTCCCCCATAGCTTCCAATGTTTGGCCATGTTGCAAGCGGGCCTGGGTACTTAGGTATTGGTCTTTTTCCGCATCAGAAAAGTCGCTGAAATACTCCAGCGCTTTATTGCTAATACCGTCTAATAAATCCATCCGGCCTATGCTGCGTAATTTGTCGGCAAAATCACCCACCATAAAACCTAATAAACTTTCGGCGGCTAAACGTTTTTGCTGCGCTTGTTTTTCGGCTTCAAAACTTCGGAAGCTCATTAATACTGCAGTAAAAGTCAGCACACAGAGTAAGGCAAAAGTTAAGCGCCTGCTGGTGCGTACTAATTTGGATCTTTTGCCTGAGGCCTGAATAAAGTCTTTTTCGTTGGCATCTAAAGTAAAAAAGCCGTTGTGCGCCAGTTGTTGCGCTTCGGCTAAAGGTTTGCCGTCGGCCAATAAATAGGCGCTGTGTTTATCTTCGGCCAGCCAGCGTTTGGTTAAATGCTGCAAGCGGCTTTTTACACTTAAACTTTGATGATGTTCTGCTATCCAGGCTGTGGCTCTTGGCCAGCGCCTTAATAAAGCTTCGTGCGCTATGCTAAAACAAGGCACAGCATTTTGCAGGTGGGAGACAAATAAACGATGTTCCACCATAGCTTGGACTAAAGCGCGTTCAGCCTCATTTTGTAATTGTTGCCAGAGTGCTGTGCGGCTGGTGATGGACTGTTCGTCTTCACGTAAAGTTACCAGTAAAGATAAAACTCTGGGTAAACTGTCTTTTTCTGCTGTGCTTAACATGGCTATGGCCTGTTCGGCATTTTTACCTATAGCGCCTTCAATACCGCCTAAGTTTTTATAAACAGAAAACAGCAGCTGATTGCTATCGCTGCGCTGTAAATACAATTCCTGCAAAGTGTATTGCAGCATAGGTAAAGCATCGGGATTGCTGGCTGCTTCGCTGCACAACAGCTCATCCAGCGGCACTGCTGTGTTTGGATCTAAGTCCCAGCTTAAATTGGCGGCTATGGCGGGCAGGCGGATCATTTGTAACAAATCGGACCTGCCGGGCGGTGCTAAGTCAAAATGAGCGCCACGGGCTTTGCCAGCCATCAAACTAGGGTAAGTAACTAATAAAGGATAAAACTCGTTACGACAGGCACTTAACACCACAACAGAACCTGAAGTCGCCAGTTGTTCCATCCGGTCGATAAACAACAGCCGTTCTTCTTCACTAAACAGCGGCGAAGATAACAGCACTTCAAGCCGGTCGATAAAAATGGCAAAACGGGATTTGCTTTCATTTTGGTTTTGTAGCGCTTTTTTACAGCTTTGCAGCACCCAGTCCATCTGATGTTGTAATTTGTCTGCAAGCTGTTCAGCACTGCAGCCGTCAAATACGGGCTGCTCTGCAAGGTCCCAGTCGAGCAAAGCACTGGCCAGCTGTATCAATAATTGGCCTGGGGTCAGATCGGCTAAATCCAGGCTGCTGTACGACTCCACCTTGACGCCATTGTAGCCGCTGTTTTGCATCAGATTTGGCATTACGCCAGCATTGATTAACGAAGATTTACCGCTGCCGCTTGGGCCTAAGACTAAACAAAAGGCTCTGCCGTAGTGCACTTGCTGCGCTATACGTTCCAATAAGGTATCAATTTGACTGCCACGGCCAAAAAATACTTTGGCATAGCTGGCATCGTAAGCCTGCAAGCCAGGAAAAGGCGAACCGCCCTGCCAGCTTTGTGGTGTGGCACTTTCTTCCTGCCCCAATGGGAAAGTAACCTGAGCCAGGGTGCGGTAACCGCGTTTACGGATGGTTTCAATATAAGTGGAGGAGGTAGCGCTATCGCCGAGGGCTTTACGAATTTGGGTGATAATTTTATGCAGTGGGTTATCGCCCACTTCGGTCTGAGGCCAGCAGGCGCTGACAATCTCGTCACTACTGAGTACTTCTCCGGCCTTTTGGCACAGTAGCACCAGCACATCCATAGCTTTAGGTTCAAGCTGGATCAGCTGTTTGCCAAGCCTCAGCGTATTGGCACTGGGGTCCACCTGCCACTCGCCAAAAAAGAAAGTACCGCTCATAACCACAACCGCAAGTTAACTATATGTTTAATATATAGTTGTGGGGTGCATTATGAAAGCACTGATTTGTTACCCTTCGTTCTTGAATAATTCGGGTCAGAGTAAAATTAAACCGCATGGCTTAATTTTACTCTGACCCGAATTAAAGCCAACAAAAAAGGAGCCGAAGCTCCTTTTTGACTGATGCCTGAAATTACTTGGCGCCCAGTACTGCGAAACGTTTTTTGAAGCGGTCAACACGGCCGCCTACGTCTAACACTTTCTGCTTACCAGTATAGAATGGGTGGCAAGCTGAGCAAACGTCCAAGTGGATGTCTTTGCACAGTGTAGAGTGAGTTTTGAAAGCATTACCGCAAGTACAAGTTGCAGTGATCTCTTTGTATTCCGGGTGGATACTTGGTTTCATGGGTTACCTCGTTAGGCCGTATCGCTATCTGATCAACTTTTGTCAGACACCATACGCAATTTCAGTTAAATTAGGGCGCGTAGTTTAATTGGTAAGGCTCAAAGTTTCAACAAATTGACAAATTTATTTTTAATGGCTTTGTCTTGCTCCGATCATTAAACTAATTGATTGATAAAACAGGGGGATTTTGGCTGTGATGGTGATTCGGGTAGCATTGCCCATTCCTCTTCGGGTGCATTTTGATTACCTTTGTGACAAAGAGGTAAGCCCAGGTTGTCGTGTTTTAGTGCCTTTTGGTAAACGCGAGCTGATAGGTATTGTCTGGCAACTAAACCCCTCCGACAGCTACGACGCTGCTCAATTAAAAGCTGTGACCGAAGTATTGGATCAAACTCCGGTATTAGCAGCCCCTATTCGCCAGTTACTGAGTTTTGCCGCCGATTATTACCATCATCCGTTAGGCGATGTTTTGACCAGTGCCCTGCCGGCTTTGTTACGCGACGGTAAAAATGCCGATCCGGTTAAAGGCCATAGTTATAGCCTGACCGAAGCAGGTCAGCATTTAACCGAACAGCAGTTTAAAGCAGCGAAAAAACGGCTGGCTTTGTGGCAACAACTGCAACAACCTCAAACCGAAAGCCAGTTGCTGGAGCATTTTCAGCGCAAAGAGCTGCAGTATTTTGTCGAACAAGGCTGGGTTCAAGTTACACCGCTGCTGTACGGCCCTTATCAAACTGCGGATGAACAACAAAAATCTTTGCCACTGAATCCGGCGCAGGCTTTGGCCGTGACAGCAGTACAACAAGCACTAGGTAGTTTTAGCTGTTTTTTACTCGAAGGGGTCACGGGTTCGGGCAAAACCGAAGTGTATTTGCAGGCCATCAGCCCAGTGGTAAAACAAGGTGGCCAGGTGTTGGTGTTGGTGCCGGAAATTGGTTTAACACCTCAAACCTTAGCCAGGTTCGAACAACGTTTTGGTGTGCCCGTTGGCGTCTGGCATTCCAATATGACAGACCTGGAGCGTTTTACTGTGTGGCAACGCTGCCAAACCGGTGATTTAGCTATAGTGATTGGCACCCGCTCTGCTTTGTTTTTACCTTTCCTTAAGCTTGATTTGCTGATTATTGATGAAGAACACGACAACTCCTTTAAGCAGCAGGACGGTTTTCGTTACCACGCCCGTGATTTGGCCATTAAACGCGCCTCGATTCAGGGCTGCCCTATTTTATTAGGCTCAGCGACGCCTAGCTTAGAGAGTCTTGCCAATGTGCAGCAAGGCCGTTTTGCCCATCTGGAATTACCTGACCGCGCCGCTGGTCAGTTGATGCCAACAGTTGAGCTGGTGGATTTAAAACAACAGCAAATGCAACACGGTATGGCAGGTTTAACCCGCCAGCGTATCGAACAACATTTAAAACTCGGCCAACAGGTGCTGCTGTTTTTAAATCGCCGTGGTTTTGCGCCTGCGCTTATTTGTCATGAATGTGGCTGGATGACCGAATGCCACAGATGCAGTGCTTTTACTACCTTTCATAAACAAAGCCGCCAGTTGGTGTGCCACCATTGTGGTGCTACCAAAGGTGTGCCGCATCAATGTGGAGGTTGTGGCAGCACTCAACTCGCACCTGTGGGTCAGGGTACTGAACAGTTGGAAGAGCAGCTACAGCAGCTATTCCCTGCTCACACAGTCACTCGACTGGACAGAGACAGCATCAGACGCAAAGGCAGTTTGCAGAAGGCTTTGGATCAGATATTACAGGGCGAACCTCAGCTTATTTTAGGCACTCAGATGCTGGCTAAAGGCCATCATTTCCCTAATGTGGGCCTTGTGGTGATTATTGATGTCGACTCGGCTTTATATAGCAACGATTTCAGAGCGCCGGAGCAATTAGCCCAGCTATTAACCCAGGTATCAGGCCGCGCTGGTCGTGGTTCACAGCCTGGAAAAGTGCTGCTACAAACCCATTATCCGGGTCATGCCTTGTTGCAGGACGTGATCCAGAATGGTTATGCCTCTTTTGCCCGCAGTGCATTAAAAGAGCGGCAACAAACCTTTTTGCCCCCTTTTATGTTCCTAACCTTATTTAGAGTGGAAGCGCATCAGTTGGAACTTTGTAAAGAATGGCTGCAAAAAGTAGCCGATCATTATAAAAACTGGCCGCAAGTGCAGCTATTAGGGCCATTGGCTTGCCCTATGGAACGTAAGGCTGGCAAATACCGCTGGCAAATTCAGTTGTTTGCCAAAGACAGAAAACAATTACACCAAAGTCTGGACTCAGTACTGGCGGAAATCAGCCGCTGGTCGTTAAGCCGTAAAGTAAAATGGCAGCTGGATGTAGACCCACAAGACCTGAATTAATCATTTCTTTTTAACAAAACTGCAGTAGAATGCGGGACATCAGGCCAGTTGTCCTTAGTTGTGAAGATGCCACAAAAAGATTATGTCAAAGCAGGTCGGGCCGCGCCCAGACCAAGAAAAAACACGAAAACAGTAAAACCTTTCCCCTGGCCTTTAGTGATAACGGTTGGTGTGTTAGTTATTGGTTTTGCTTGGTTTTTATATCATTTATCACAAAAAACTCCGGTAGCCGATCCTGTGACACCTGCCATCACAGCGAAAAAAGACGAGTTGCCTCCTAAGCCTGCTGCGGAGCCTTACCAGTATATTAAAGAGCTGGAAAACAAAGAGATTCAGGTCACAGTTGAAGAACTGGAAGCCAAAGGGCCGTTTTTAATGTTTTGTGGTACTTACCGCGCTATAGAAACCGCTCATCAAATGAAAGCCAAAGTCGCTTTTGCTGGTTACCCTTCGGAAGTGCGGCGTATTGAAGGCAAAAACGGCGTATTTTTCCGTGTAACTTTAGGGCCTTACACCAGCAAACGTCAGGCCGAAAGTGACAGAAGCCGTTTACTGCGACAAAAAGTGGTGGAGTGCCGTATAGCGGTTGCCACCTAAACGTCTTCATCAATGCCCTAAGCGCTGCTTTCAGCGTCATGGGCATTGAAAATTTACCTTCCTACCCTTATCTCCTTGGTAATCTGTTTTCCTCAGCCAAAAAGGGCTTCCGATGACCACTATTGTTTCTGTACGCCGCAACGGCCATGTTGCCATTGCTGGCGACGGCCAGGTTTCACTTGGTAATACTGTAATGAAGGGCAACGCCCGCAAAGTTCGCCGTTTGTATCACGGCAAAGTACTGGCTGGTTTTGCCGGCGGTACAGCCGACGCTTTTACCTTATTTGAACGTTTTGAAGCCAAACTCGAAATGCATCAGGGCCATTTAATGCGCGCTGCTGTGGAGCTGGCAAAAGACTGGCGCACCGACCGAATGCTACGCAAACTCGAAGCCTTGTTAGCTGTAGCTGACGCCAATTGCTCACTGATCATTACTGGTAACGGTGATGTGATCCAGCCGGAACACGATTTAATCGCCATAGGCAGCGGTGGACCTTTTGCTCAGGCAGCTGCTACAGCACTTTTGGCCAACACTGAACTCAGCGCCCGTGAAATTGCTGAAAAAAGCTTAACCATAGCTGGTGATATTTGTGTGTACACCAACCATCACCAGACCATTGAAGAATTGTAAGGGTAATTTGAATGTCTGATATGACCCCAAGAGAAATAGTCCACGAGTTGGATCGCCATATTATTGGTCAGGCCAATGCCAAACGTGCTGTCGCTATAGCACTGAGAAACAGATGGCGCCGTATGCAGCTCGACCCTGCGTTGCGTCAGGAAATCACGCCAAAAAACATTCTGATGATAGGCCCAACAGGTGTAGGTAAAACTGAAATAGCCCGTCGTCTGGCCAAACTGGCCAACGCGCCTTTTATTAAAGTGGAAGCCACTAAATTCACTGAAGTGGGTTATGTCGGTAAAGAAGTGGAAAGTATTATCCGCGACTTAACTGACAGCGCAGTGAAGATGTTCCGCGAGCAGGAAGTAGCGAAAAACAAATTCCGGGCTGAAGAAGCTGCGGAAGAACGCATTCTGGATGCTTTATTACCACCAGCCCGCGATGCCTGGGGTAAAGCTGAAACCAGCGAATCCGACAGCGGCACACGCCAGACCTTCCGTAAAAAATTACGTGAAGGACAGCTGGACGATAAGGAAATTGAAATTGAGTTATCTGCCCCTGTAATGGGTGTAGAGATTATGGCGCCTCCTGGTATGGAAGAAATGACATCCCAGCTGCAGTCTATGTTTCAGAACTTGGGTTCAGACAAGAAAAAAAGCCGTAAGCTGAAAATTAAAGACGCCTTTAAACAATTGGTGGAAGAAGAAGCCACCCGTCTGGTGAATCCGGAAGAGCTGAAACTAAAAGCTCTGGAAGCTGTGGAGCAAACAGGTATCGTTTTTATCGATGAAATCGACAAAATTTGTAAGCGCGGCGAAACCAGTGGCCCGGATGTGTCGCGTGAAGGCGTGCAACGTGATTTACTGCCATTAATCGAAGGCTGCACTGTCAGCACTAAACACGGCATGGTGAAAACTGACCATATTTTGTTTATTGCCAGTGGTGCATTTCAGATGGCGAAACCGTCGGATTTAGTGCCAGAGTTACAGGGCCGTTTACCTATACGGGTTGAGCTGGATGCGTTATCAGCCAACGATTTTGAACGTATTCTGACGGAACCTAAAGCCTCTTTGACTGAACAAAGTGTGGCTATGCTGGCGACTGAAGGTGTGCAAATCAGCTTTGCTGACGATGGCATTAAACGTATCGCTAATGCGGCATGGCAGGTCAATGAGCGCACAGAAAATATCGGTGCCCGTCGCTTGTATACGGTGATGGAAAAATTGCTGGAAGATATTTCCTTTGATGCAGCCGATCACAGCGGTCAACAAATTTTGATCGACGCAACTTATGTCGATTCGCACCTGGACGCTTTAGTGCAGGACGAAGATTTAAGCCGTTTTATTTTATAACGCTTTAGTAAAGGCCATACCATGACAGCACAGACTTCTGCTCCAGCATCAACTGCAAAAAGCTCGCAGGTGTCTGTGCTGCATTATCATCGCTTAAGCAAAATGCTGGACGTTAAGTTTTCTGACGAGCAGTTGTTTAGTTTTAGCGCTGAATTTTTACGGGTATTTTCGCCTTCGGCCGAAGTGCGGGGTCATGGCAAGCCTCAATTGGTCAGCCATAAAAAAGCTGTCGCCATCAGCCAGATAGTGCCTGTGGGGCAATATGCGGTAAAACTGGTGTTTGATGATGGTCATCAGACGGGTTTGTATAGCTGGGCTTATCTGGCAAAACTTGCAGCTGAACAGGATGAACTCTGGGCAGATTATCTGCAACGCTTAAAACAGGCCAATAGCAACAGAGATAGTCAATTGAGTATCAAACAGATTTCTTGATGCATGCTCTGCTTTGCCTTGTTACAGCTGATCAGCTCGCATGACGCGGTTACGGCCAGCTTGTTTAGCTTTATACAGCGCTTCATCTGCTGCACCATAGGCAATACTGAAACTGGCACCTGCCGGTGTCCAGCTTACACCAAAGCTGGCGGTGATTTGCTTCGGTTTAGGTAAAGCGAAATCCCAGCCTGCGATTTCAGCGCGAATGTATTCGGCTATTGTAAACGCCTGAGTGTAATCACAGTCTTGCAACAGTACGGTAAATTCTTCACCACCAACCCGCCCTACCAGGCCACTTTCGGGCAGGCAACGCTCCACCGCCTCTACTACGCCACAGATCACCTTGTCACCAACTAAATGGCCAAAACTATCGTTCACCTGTTTGAAAAAGTCGATATCGAGCACAATGATTGCCAAGCCCTCGCGGCTGATAATCTGATTCGCCTTTGCTATGACCGCGCCTCTGTTCAGTGCATTGGTCAGTGCATCATGGGTGGCTCGGTATTCCAGTTCACTTGCCAGTTCATTCAGCCTGTTATTAAGCTGATTCATTTCAAACTCTTCGCGGTCACTGCGACGGATTAAACGACTGGTCTCACGGAGTAATCGTTCATAGCAGTTAATCAACTCCCCAAGTGCTTCGCGGTACTCAGCAGAGGACGCTGTATCGCGTTCAAAAGTTGAGCGAGCCGCAGCAAGAGCAAGATTTTCCTGGTCAAACAAATCGGGATTAGGCTGAGACATAATACTGCATCAGTGTTGTCAGACCGCGTGGTTTATAAAGGTGATGTCAGTGAAATCGTCGCTGAGTTCCTGACCGAACTCCAGCATGGTATCGTCTTCTTCATCGTGATACCAATTCACGGTGATTTTATTACCAGCACGTTGTGCGTCATTTAACGCTTCAAAAATATTAAACAACATCTTGGTACTGGAACTATTGAAATAAGCCAGAGCAATATCCATGGTGATACTGGTATCGGTACAAAGCGCTAAATAATCACGCAGGGATTTGATGATGTCGCCGTAAAACGCTGCGGCATTCTCCGGATAAGACTCGCCGCGAACACTAAGGCGGTGTTGCGCAAAATCGAAGTTCACCTCTGGTGAACTCGGGGTGGCGGCTATGTATAAATTTTCCATCAACAATTTTCTCTCTGTCGGCTCAGTTTATTGCTTAATTAATCAGATAGAGGCTTTGAGGTAGAACATCGCCACGTCGGGCTGCTGCTCCATAGGCCAAAATTCAAACTCCAGCGGTTCACGTGAATCTCGTGCCATCGTCAGAAAACCCAAACCTGCACCTTTACTACCTTCCAGTGGGTCAGCGCGCAGTGATTCCTTATAAGCTTGCTTGATCTCATCCATCGTCATTCCCCGCAGTGTTTCAAGGCGCTGGCGCAGGTCTTCTGCAACTTGAGTGCTAATAGGATTGGCGCAGAGTAAGCTGTATTGCCCTTCGTTTTCACTAATGCAGACCGAACCATGGCGTATTTCATTGTTAGCTTGCTCTGCCGGCGTTAAGGCGTCAGCAGAGTAATGAATAATGTTTTGAGCCATTTCTACAAAGGATGAAAACAACTTACGCCGGGTCGGACCGTTTACGCCGCTGACTTCCAGTTTAAGTTTTACCGCATCAGCCATGGCTGCGACAATATTTTGCGAGAAGTAGCCTACGTAATAAAAAATCACGTGATGCTTGCGGGCAATTTCACAAAACGCCAGCTGATCATTAACAAACAAAGGTGTAGTCATTAAGATTCCTGTATACGAAAGCAGAAAAAGGTTAAATCATCACGACGCTGTTGCTGTCCTTGCCATTCGCCAAACGTATCAAGCATGGTCTGATTAATGGTGCGGCTCGGTTGATGGCGATTGGCCAGCAAGACCTCCCGAATACGGCGTTTACCAAAAGCGATAGCCTTTGGACCGCCAATCTGATCAATCAGACCATCAGTCGTCACAAATACCAGGCTGCCAGCCCTGAGCTGCACTAAGCGATTTGTCCAACTAAAATCCATATCACTGTCAACATAGCCCACCCCCTTGCGATCACCGTCTATCATCTCCACACCTTCTTCACCAGGGTGGAGCACAAAGAGTATGGATTTGGCACCGGCAAAGGATAAGGTCCGCTCGGCGGCATTAAACCAGAAGAAAGCCGCATCCATACCATCATCTGATCCCGGCGTAGCATCCTGATCGTCGATCTGGCCAAGCATTTGCTTAATGCCGCGGTTGACCTGACCAAGTAATTGCGATGGGTTATCCGCCCCCAGTTGCTCAATAGCTTGCCCCAAACTACTACTAGCAATCAGCGTCATAAATGCACCAGGAACACCATGGCCTGTGCAATCGGCCACAGCACCAAACCAGCCACCGTGCTGCGATGCAAAGTGGTAAAAATCACCGCCGACAATATCGCGGGGTTCCCATATCAAATCGGAATCCGGCAA
>JAHIWM010000169.1 GCA_018815765.1 Gammaproteobacteria bacterium
AGGTATAGTTTCCGTTAAAGATTATTTCAAAGCGCTGGCCCCTGTGATGGATGCTGCGTCGGAGAAAACCTTAGATATTTTTGTCACCAGCCGTAAAATTAAACATGTGATGAGCAGCCCTGTGATTGCGGTGCCTGAAGATTATCCAGTCGTCAAAGCCGCAGCATTATTGCTCAAACACAATATTGGCTGTTTGCCGGTGATCGATCAGGATAATGTGGCTATAGGCATAGTGTCGTGGAAAGACATTATGCGGGTAGTGGTTTTACAGGCGGCCCGCAAAAGCAGATTGGCATATGGTGCTTCTGCTGAAGAAGAGTAGAATACAGCGTCATTTTATCTGACAAAAACTTAATTTCTGGACACTCTTGTTTTTTAATTTGAGTCGCCCCATTTTAACATTCGCTCATTATCAGAAATAAGGGATCAGCTTGAGTCATTTCCTCGAACAACGTCTGGCTGCGCTTGGCACCACGTCATTTCAAACTGCGATTAAAGGTATCAGACGGGGTATTGAGCGGGAGACATTGCGGATTAACCCGGATGGTCAACTGGCACAAACGAGTCATGCAAAAGCTTTAGGATCGGCTTTAACTCATCCTTTAATTACTACAGATTTCTCTGAATCTTTGCTGGAGTTTATTACCCCGGCTCAAACCGATATTGATGTTACGTTAAAACAACTGACAGATATCCATAAATTTGCCTTATCCCATATTGGGCAAGAGCGACTGTGGGCTGGTTCTATGCCTTGTTACATAGATCATCAGGACGAAATTCAGTTAGCACAGTATGGCAGCTCTAACGTCGGCACTATGAAAACTGTCTATCGTCAGGGCCTGAAGAACCGTTATGGCAGTATGATGCAGGCCATCAGCGGTGTGCATTTTAACTTCTCTATTCCAGAAGCTTTCTGGCAACAGTATCAGCAGTTGCTGGGGGATACAGGTTCATTACAGGACTTTATTTCTGCTCAGTACCTGCACCTTATTCGTAATTACAAACGATATGTCTGGCTGGTGGTGTATTTGTTTGGCGCTTCTCCTGCAATGTGCAGCTCGTTTTTGCAAGGCCGTGAACCTAAATACAAATTCCAGGCTCTGGGCAAAGGCTCTTTGTATTTACCTTATGCCACCTCTTTGCGTATGAGCGATTTGGGTTATACCAACAGCGCACAGTCCAGTTTAAATATCAGCTACAACAACTTACCTGATTACATTAAAGGTTTGCGTCAGGCTATTTCGACGCCGTCAGCAGAATATGCCGCTATTGGTATTAAAGTGGACGGACAGTATCAGCAGTTGAACAGTAATATTCTGCAAATCGAAAACGAATTTTATTCAACCATCCGGCCTAAACGCACCACTCAAAGTGGCGAGCGTCCAACCTGTGCTTTAAAACGCCGTGGTGTGGAATACATCGAAGTGCGGGCCTTGGATGTGAATCCATTTAGTGCTGTAGGCATTAACGCTGAACAAATGCGTTTTCTTGATTTGTTTTTAATCTACTGCTTATTGGAAAAAAGCCCGGATTTATCGGCTGAAGAACAAGCAGTCACAGAGCAAAACCTACGTAAAGTAGTGACCGAAGGCCGTAGACAAAATCTTGATCTGGATGACAACGGCCAGCCACGTTTAATGTTGGACTGGGCTGAGCAGTTATTTGCCGATCTGATGCCTATTGCCGACTGGATGGATGCAGCTCACGGCGGTGATGCCTACAGAGCGGTGATCAAAGAGTTTTATTTAGGTTTGTTAGACCCAAATCAAACTTACTCCGGCAAGTTGCTCAGTCGTTTAATAGCGCAGCAGCAAGACAGTCCTTATCATGCATTGGCTTTGGCTGAACAATACCGACAACAACTGGCGGCTATGGACTACCAGCTTTATAGCGAAGCTGATTTTGAACAAATGGCTGAGCAATCCTTGCTTGAACAGCAGAAGATTGAGCAGGCAGATGATGTGAATTTTGATCAGTATCTCGAACGGTATTTTGCTGATTTATAACCACAAAGCCGGATTTTGAATCCGGATTTTGTTTCAGAATCCCTCAATTTAGACATAAAAAAACGGCCAGCAAGCTGGCCGTGAAAACTAAGGATAAGGATAATCCAGGGATGAAAAACAAAAACTTGGTTGAATCCATTCAGTAGGTTAGTCTGAGTTGTGTTTTAAAAAGTTCAGCCGCTGATGAAAAAAATTAAAAAAACTTTACTCTTCTTATCCGTCGCTACTGTGTTAACAGGTTGCGCTACAGCCCCGCCAAAAAACAGCTCCAATTTGTGTGAAATATTCCGTGAGCATGATGATTGGTATGACGCAGCATCAGATATGCGTGACAAATGGGATGTGCCCATTCACGTGCCTATGGCCATGATGTATCAGGAAAGCAGCTTTAAACACGATGCCCAGCCACCTATGGAATACTGGTTTGGTTTTATTCCTGTCGGTCGTGCCAGCACAGCTTATGGTTATGCTCAGGTGAAAGATGAAACCTGGGAAGATTATGGTCGTGAGACTGGCAGTTATTTTGCGGCCCGTTCCAACTTTGACGATGCTTTGGACTTTATGGGCTGGTATATCAATAAAAGCAGCCGCATCAATAAAGTGTCGAAGTCGGATGCTTATGCACAGTATCTGAACTATCACGAGGGCTGGGGCGGTTATAAACGTGGCAGCTATTATAAAAAGCGCTGGCTGATGGAAACCTCCCGTAAAGTGCAGCAAAGAGCGACCATGTATCAGAGGCAATTACAAAGCTGTGAGGAAGAATTTAAAAGCGGCTGGTTTTTTGGTTTGTTTGGTTAACCGAACATAGCCTTGTAAAGGACGACGGCATTGTAGGGCGCGGTTTATCCACGCCCGGCTCAAATTCTAATTCAAGTACGACGGATATATTAATCTTGCTGCAAATGTGGCATCAACCGCACAGTTTTAATCATATTATCCTGCACTTCGATAATCTCCATAGGGCAACCTGCCAGAGTTAAACCTAAACTAGCTTCCGGAATTTCTTCCAGGTATTCCAATACCAGACCATTTAAGGTTTTAGGGCCGTCTGTGGGGAAGTTCAGCTGCATATCCCGGTTTAAGTCCCGCAGGTTAATACCACCGTCCACCAGAAAACTGCCATCGGCCTGAGGCTGAATTTCGTCATTCTGATTATCTGCGATATCAGTGGTGAAGTTACCTACTACTTCTTCAAGTATATCTTCTAGGGTCACCAAACCCTGAATATCACCGTATTCATCAACCACCAGACCTATGCGCTCTTTCGAGCTTTGAAACTTATGCAGTTGGGTATTCAGTGGAGTATTTTCCGGAATAAAATAAATTTCCCGTACTGAACGTAATAAAGAAGCTTTATTCAGCTGTTCTTTTAATGCCAGACGGGCCAGCTCGCGGCTATGAATAAAACCTAAGGCGTCATCAACGCTGTCGCGGTACAGCAAAATCCGGTTGTGTTGACTGTTAGACAACTGACGCACTATGTCTTTCCACTCGTCGTTAATATCAACCCCAACCAGTTCGTTGCGGGGGATCATAATATCTTCGACTGTGGCTTTTTCTAAATCCAAGACGCCTACCAACATATTCTGGTGTTGCTGTGGAATTAAAGCCCCCGCTTCATGCACTACAGTACGCAGCTCTTCAGAGCTTAAGCTGCTGCCATGGTGTTGTTCGGCACTGACACCCAGCCAACCTAAAAAGGTATTACAAATTTTATTCAGTAACCAGACCACTGGATAAAGCACTTTCATTAGCGGTTTGAGGATCACTGAACTTGGAAAAGCGACTCTCTCAGGGTGTAAAGCCGCCAGTGTTTTTGGTGTGACTTCGCCAAAAATCAGGATTATTACCGTCAGAGCTACTGTGGCTATGGCAATACCAAAATCGCCATAGAGCCGCAAACCTATCACTGTTGCTATAGCGGATGCTGCAATATTAACCAGATTATTACCGACCAGTATTAAACCAATGAGTCGGTCACGGCGTTCCAGCATAGCGGTCACGCGCACAGCAGCTTTATGCTGTTCATTGGCAAGATGTTTAAGCTTGTATGGGTTCACCGACATCATGCCGGTTTCAGAAGCTGAGAAGAATGCAGAACATAACACCAACAGGCCCAATACGATAAAGAGGGTGCTGGTTGAGATCTCGTCCAAAAGTAAAGTACCTGTAGGGCTAATCGAAGCTATTTGATATTACGAACGGCCAGTCAAGTCAAGCCTTAATGGCCCTTCGCGGGAAAAAGCTGTTATCCGAGCCGGTCCAATATCACTTCACGCACAAAACGGCTGCCAAAATAAGCCAGGGTCAGCAAAATGCTGCCGGTAAAGGTTAAAGCTATGGCCAGACGACCACGCCAGCCTAATTGAGCATGACCCCATAACAACACAACAAACACCAGAAAAGCGATGGAGCTCAGTATGTTTTTATGCAGGTTTTGCGCTGCCAGCCAATTGTCCGTAAAAGCTGCACCACTGAATAAAGTTAAACCCAGCAATAAAGTACCGAGCAATAATACTCTGAACTGCAACTGTTCCACTTGAAGCAAAGGCGGTAAAAATTGATTACCCAGCATAAAATCTTTTTGTTTCAGCTTTTTGCTGATGTAGTGCACTTGCAGCGAATGCAACGTGGCCACTATTAATAAGGTATAAGCCACAAAAGCGACAATGATATGCATCAACAAAATAGGGCTGTGCTCAAAATGTTGCATTTGCACTTCAGCAGGCAAAACTAAAACGGCCAACTGAGTCAGCGCAGAAAAGCCGTAGACAATCGGCAGCAATAATACGGTCGGAGTACGAAGAGCGGTAATAGTAATAGCAGTGCTGATCAGCCAGCACACCAGTGATATTACATTCAGCAGACTAAAGTTCTGGCCCGAGTCGGCAAAAATCGAATCAGCCAGAAACAGCATATGACAGACAATAGCCAACAGGGCCGCACTGAACATTAATTTATAGTTAGGGCCTTGTGGATGCACCAAACGGGACAATACCATACCGGTTGCCAGCAGATAACCAACCAACGCCACACCGGGTAACAGCTCAACTAACATAAATCAGATCCTGTTGATTCGTGAAGATTTAACATTCTATTGCAAATTACTCGCATTTGACAGTGCAAGCTTGTGTATTCAGAGTGACAGCTTGCGCTAAGATGGCGGCTGACTCCTTTCACCAGCTGGGGTATAATCCGGCCATATTGTATATCAGGTGCTAAGTTATGTTTGAAAACCTGTCGGACCGCTTAACCAAAACGCTGAAGAACATCAGCGGTCGTGGTCGTTTAACTGAAGATAATATCAAAGAAACCTTACGTGAAGTGCGGATGGCGTTATTAGAAGCCGACGTTGCTTTGCCTGTGGTGCGTGACTTTGTTAATCAGGTCAAAGAGCGTTCTGTTGGCATTGAGGTCAGCAAAAGCCTGACGCCTGGTCAGGAATTCCTCAAAATCGTCCGCAAAGCCTTAGAAGATGCGATGGGCGAAGCCAATGAAGAGCTGGCACTCAATGTTCAGCCGCCAGCTGTGGTATTAATGGCGGGTTTACAAGGTGCGGGTAAAACCACCTCTGTGGCTAAGCTGGCCAAGTTCTTAAAAGAGCGCAAGAAGAAAAAAGTATTAGTGGTCTCTGCGGATATCTATCGTCCTGCTGCTATTAAACAGTTAGAGACGCTGGCCAAAGAAGTCGGCGTAGAGTTTTTTCCAAGCGATGTCAGTCAGAAGCCTATAGATATAGTCAACGCTGCTATAGCTCATGCCCGCTTACAAATTTTTGATGTGCTGTTAGTTGACACCGCAGGTCGTCTGCATGTTGACGAAGAGATGATGGGCGAAATCAAAGCCCTGCATGCGGCGGTAAATCCTATCGAAACTCTGTTTGTGGTGGATGCCATGACAGGTCAGGATGCGGCCAATACAGCCAAAGCTTTTAATGAAGCTTTGCCTTTGACGGGTGTGATCCTGACCAAAGCTGATGGTGACGCTCGTGGTGGTGCTGCTTTATCTATTCGTCATATCACCGGCAAGCCGATTAAGTTTATCGGTATGGGCGAAAAAATTGACGCCTTAGAGCCATTCCATCCGGACCGTATTGCCTCCCGTATTCTGGGCATGGGCGATATGATGAGCTTGATTGAGCAAATCGAGCAAAAAGTCGATAAAGAGCAAGCGGCTAAAGTTGCTGCCAAAGTCATGAAAGGGCAGGGCTTTAGTTTAGAAGACTTCCGTGACCAGTTAGTGCAGATGCGCAGTATGGGCGGCATGATGTCGATGCTGGATAAATTACCCGGCATGAAAAACTTACCTGCTGGTGCTATGGATCAGATGGGCAATAAGCAGTTCAATAAAATGGAAGCCATTATTAATTCCATGACGAAAAAAGAGCGCTTGTTTCCTGATTTGATTAAAGGCTCTCGCAAAAAACGTATCGCAGCAGGTTCAGGCACTCAAGTGCAGGATGTGAACCAAATGCTGAAGCAATTTACCCAAATGCAGAAAATGATGAAGCAGATGTCGGGTAAAGGCGGTTTAATGAAGATGATGCGTGGTATGGGTGGCAAGTTACCCCCAGGCCTGTTACCTCCACGTTAAGTCCTGTCCCGGCCCATTGCTGTCGGGTTTTGGCAAAAGCTGAAATATGCTGCCAAAGCCCGAAAAACCTTGCAATGCAGGCAAAAATCCGTACAATTCACCGACCCCACGGTCTGACCGCGGGGTTTGTTATTTTTTTAAATCCTGAACGATTATTAGAGGACGGTATGGTAACTATTCGTTTACAACGTGGTGGCGCGAAAAAGCGTCCATTTTACCAAGTTGTGGTAGCGGACAGCCGTTTTGCCCGTGATGGCCGCTTCATTGAGCGCGTGGGGTTTTTCAACCCAATCGCTAGCGGTACTGAAGAGCAAACGCGTATTGACTTAGAGCGTATCAACCACTGGGTATCGCAAGGCGCTTCTTTAAGCGACCGCGTTGCTTCATTGGTGAAAGCTGCTAAGAAAACTGCTGCTTAATAGCTAAAATAAATAAAGGTCGGAGTTTCACCTTGAACGGTAAAGATTTAGTTGTCTTAGGTAAGTTTGGTGCTGTTTACGGCATCAACGGGTGGCTAAAAGTAAACTCCTATACCGATATCCCGGAAGGGATTTTTGATTACACACCCTGGCAAATTCAAGTGCAGGGTAACTGGCGTCAAATGCAAATCTCCGGTAAAAAACGACATGGCAACGGCCTTATCGTAAAACTGGCAGACGTGGCTGACCGCGACCAGGCTCAACTCTACGTGAATGCGGATATCGCAGTAGAGCGTTCTGCATTACCCCAGCTTGCTGAGGGGGATTTCTATTGGCGTGACCTGATGGGCATGTCTGTAGTGAACGAGGCTGGTTATCACTTAGGTGAAGTGGTCGACATGATGGAAACTGGCTCAAACGACGTTCTCGTTGTGAAAGCCAATAAATCCGATGCATTTGGCAAGACGGAGCGTTTACTCCCTTTCCTGACTGACTCTGTCATTAAGGAAGTGAATAACGCTGAAAGACGTATCTTAGTAGACTGGGATCCGGACTTTTAATGTCGCAGCAAACTGGTTTGTGGGTTGGGGTTATTACTCTGTTCCCGCAGATGTTTGATGCTATTACAAAGTTTGGTGTAACAAGCCGTGCTGTAAAGCAGGGGTTGTTACAGGTAGAGTGCTGGAATCCGCGGGATTATACTTCGGATAAACACAATACCGTCGATGATCGCCCCTTTGGTGGTGGTCCCGGAATGCTGATGATGGTGCAGCCGCTAACCGACGCTATTCGCGCCGCCAAGCAAGCTGCCGGAGGAAATGTACATACGGTGTATTTGTCGCCGCAAGGCCGCAAATTAGACCAAAAAGGTGTACAGGAACTTTCACGTTACCCGAAACTGCTGTTAGTAGCAGGCCGTTACGAAGGCATTGATGAACGCGTAATTGAAACCGAAATTGACGAAGAATGGTCAATTGGGGATTACGTGCTGAGTGGAGGCGAGTTGCCTGCGATGACGCTGATTGATGCGGTATCGCGACTGGTACCAGGCGTACTGGGGCACGAAGAGTCGGCAGAACAGGATTCGTTTGCAACTGGTTTGTTAGACTGCCCACACTACACCAGACCTGCGGTGTTAGCAGACAAAGAGGTTCCACCGGTGTTGCTGAGTGGACACCATGAAAATATACGACGCTGGCGTCTGAAACAGGCTCTTGGTAGAACCTGGTTAAGACGGCCGGATATGTTAAATGCCCTGGCTCTGACTAAGGAGCAACGCAAATTACTGGATGAATTCCAATTGGAACACCAGGCGTTGCAGCAACACGATAGTTAATTCCAGGTAAAGTGAGATTGTTATGAGCAAAGTTAGCCAAAACATTATCAAGCAACTTGAAGACGAACAGTTAAAAACTGACGTGCCAGCATTTGGCCCAGGTGACACTGTAGTTGTTCAGGTTAAAGTGAAAGAAGGTGACAAAACCCGTCTGCAGGCTTACGAAGGCGTAGTTATCGCCAAACGTAACCGTGGTCTGCATTCAGCTTTCACAGTTCGTAAAATTTCCAACGGCGAAGGTGTTGAGCGTGTATTCCAGACGCACAGCCCTATGATTGACAGCATTACGCTGAAACGCCGTGGCGCAGTCCGCCGTGCCAAGCTTTACTACTTACGCGATCGTTCAGGTAAATCAGCGCGTATCCGCGAAAAGCTTAACTAAGCGACTGGAAAGGCTGACCTTGTGTCAGCCTTTTTTTTATTCGCAGCCATCCTTGGCGCTCACCCTTTAGGTCAATGCTTCGCATTGTTAAAAATTGATCCTGACAATTTTTTGGTTTGTAATGTGACTATGCATACCGAACTGCAAGCCGATTTAGTTGCCGCACTCGAAGCTTTCCTGTTGTCCAGACAAGGGGAGATCAGCGAGCAGGAATTGCTACATCAATTAAAAGCCTTTTTCCCCGAACCCCGCACTCTTGCTGTCGACTCTTTGTTATTCCAGCAACATTTTATTCTTTATCATCATTTGTTTGTACTGCAGGCGCAGTGGCAGCAGGAGCAGGTAGCTTTATTGCATATTGGCTATGCCAAAGTGATGGTCTATACAGTCACAGCTCTACCCGACAATGCGCTGGCTCTATGGCAGGAGCAGCAGGATAAAGCCGCCTATTATCTGGATTGGCAGAATATGCGGGCTATGACGGATGATAAATTGCAGGCTGTTTTGGATGAGTTCTGGAAAAAATTAGCGTTGTATCAGCAGAATAAAACGCTCGATACAGGCTTGCTGCAGCAAAAGTGGCAGTTAAGCCATCCTTATTCTGTAGCCCAGCTGAAAAAAGTTTACCGACAGCAGGCGCTGCGTTTACACCCGGATAAAGGCGGAGATGCTGCAGATTTTCAGCTGTTGCAGCAGGAATACCAATGGCTGCTGGCTGAACTTGCTTTGTAATGAGCATGGCTAACTTAATTTTTATCAATCACTTAGCAATATCCTCTTCTATCCTTACTTTATAAAGCCCACTACAATAGCTGTATTGTGTTGCAACGCGACAAGGACCCTAAAGTGGATTCCGCCAGTTTTATTGAAAAACGCCGTTTTATCGTCAAGCTTGGCAAAATGCTGCATAAGTTTGGTACACCAGCTTACCGTTTGGAAGCGCATTTACAGGAAGTGGCAAAACTACTGCAGATCGGCGGTTCTTTTGCTATCACACCCACTGTACTGACTTTTGTGCTTTGGATCCCTGGCGATGAAAATGAATACACTCATATCTCCCGTGTGACCCCTGGAGAGTTGGATTTAGGCGCTTTATCTTACACAGACGAGCTGGTGGATGCGCTTGCCAGCAGCAAGCTGACGTTGCAGGATGTGAATCAGCGGCTCGATCAAATAGCAGCTGCGCCCAACCCATATTCCCGCTGGGCTACTTTTGCAGCTTTCGGTGCTGCAGGTGGCGCTTTTGCCATGTTAATGCGCGCTAGCTGGCACGATGTATTCTGGGCCACAGTGTTGAGCCTTATCGTGTATTTGTTTGTACTCTGGTCGATGAAGTCACGTCGGGTTGCTCATATGCTGGAGCCATTGGTGGCTTTGGTATCAGCTTTATTAGCGACAGCCGTTGCTGTTTATATTGATCCTATGATTAATGTTCCTCTGGTGGTGTTGTCCGCCATTATCGTGTTTATTCCAGGTTTAGCCTTAACCCTGGGATTAGCAGAGCTGGCAGCCCGTCATCTGGTATCAGGCACAGCACGGGTGATGGATGCGGTGATGCTGCTGTTTAAGCTGTATTTTGGTGCCTTTTTGGGCGTGGCTTTAGGGCAAGTATTGTTTGGACAAATTCCGCCGCAATTAGCGCCTTCAGTACCGCAGTGGACCAGCTGGCTGGCTGTAGCTATTTTATGTGGCAGCTTAGTGGTGGTGTTTAAAGCCAGATTGAGGCACGCACTCTGGGGATTGCTCTCTGGTTTTATTGCTTACGCAGCCAGTTTATGGGGCGCTTATTACCTGGGATTAGCATTAGGAGCTTTTGTTGGTGCTTTTGCTGTGGGTTTATACGGCAACTTATTTAACCGGCTTATGAATGCCCCTGCCAGTATTGTGTCGTTGCAGGGCATGATAGTACTGGTGCCTGGTAGCAAAACCTATATTGGCTTAAATGCATTTGTTTCGGGTCAGCAGATGGTGTCCACAGAGCAATTAGGTCAACAAACCTTCCTGATTTTTATGTCATTAGTGGCAGGCTTTATTTTTGCCAACGTTGCATTGCCACCAAGAAAGGCGTTGTAGCAAACTCTATTTTCGTTATACCCAAAGTAATTGATGTTGCAGCGCGACGACAAGCGTTGGAGACCCCAGGAGCATAGTAGTCCTATGTGACTGGGGCGAGGAGCGCAGTCAACAAAGCTGCGGCTTCAAGTACGAAGGGTATAAAAAAGCTGCGATTAACGCAGCTCTTGTAGTAACTTCTCTAAGCGGTCTTTTAAGTCGCTAAATAACAGTGGTTTTCGCATCAGTTGGACAGTGTCGGGTAAACCGCCGCCAGCTGCAATTTCTGCATCTGTTAAGGCTGTGACCACGATGATTTTCATATTTTCGTGGCGTGAAGATAACTTCAGTTCACGGATCATTTGAAAACCATCCAACTCAGGCATCTGCAAATCTGTGATCAGAATTTGTGGTGCCCATTCGCCAATTTTTAATAAACCGGCTATACCGTTGGTAACAGATTGCAAACTGATAGGTAAACCCCAGGATTCAATTTGCAGGCTATAAAGTTGTTTGAGTAACTCATCATCTTCCGCCAAGAGAATGCGAACTGAATTATCAACAGGTTGAGTTTGATTTTTCAGCAGAAGGCGTTCGACAGAAGATTGAGTGACACGGCGATGACCACCAGGAGTTTTCCAGGCGTCCAGAGCACCTTTTTCCACCCATAACTGCACGGTGCGCAAAGAAACACCAAGTAAATCAGCAGCTTGTTGAGTAGACAATAAAGGTTCTGTGTGTTTACTTTTGTTCATACGGGGCTAATGGGTATCATATTTTGTATTTTTATCAATTCTAGACGAGAACACAGGCCGCTGTCACTTTATTTTTTGTGATTTTCAACCGCTTTTTTTTCACTTATTGCTCCTGACCCTTTGACCTGAAAGGTAAAATCGTGGCAGAGGGCTTTTGCTGCGGTTTTTGCGTCGTGCATAGCTGCTCTAGGGCATCCTGCATCCGGCTCATTTCTGACAACATCAACTGATAAGCTCTGGTCAGCCGGACCAGTGGGGCTTTATAGCGTAATTGTTCTGACTGTAACCTGAATAAAGTTTGCTGAATAGCTTTCCTACCTTTGTCGTCACTTTGTGCATCAATCAGTTCCTGGTTCAATTTCCTTTGTAGCGCATCCAGTGCGGCAGGGTCTTGCTTTGCCATGTTGAGCAATTCGTCAAAAGCTGGCAGGGGTGAATAAGTGGATGCAGCCATAAACTAGCCTATACAAAGTTTGAATGGGTTAAGTCTTAGTGTAGACCATCCAGTTCGGGCCGTTGTTCCAGGGGTTATAGCTGGTGTTTTTCTGCAGGAAATACCTGCGGATCGGCTAATTGGATATTACTGCAGCTGTTTGTATTTAAATGTTTACGTATTTATTTTCAATTGATTGTGCCTTTAATCCTTTATTTGTTTGGCTTTAATGGTTGACTTGTTTGCGTTTGGTTTTTAATATGCCTGCATTCGTAATTAATTAAATACGTGTTGTAAATATAAGTTTACTGGTGTTCTGCTTGCATTTATCAAGTAAAAACCGGCGCTTTGGCAACGCATGATGCAAACAGGAGCATAGAAATGAGCAAGATTGTTGACGATTTACGTATAGTCTCGGAGCAGCTACTAAGCCCACCATCCGTGTTAAAACAGGTTTTACCTTTATCAGGCGCAGGGTCTGATTTTATTCAGAAGTCCCGCCAGGAAATTGCAGATATAGTGCATGGCCGTGATCCGCGTCTGTTGGTGATTACTGGTCCATGTTCTATCCATGACCCAGTGTCAGCTATGGATTACGCCCGCCGCCTGAAACAACTGCAACTGCAATACAAAGATACTTTGTACATTGTGATGCGGGTGTACTTTGAAAAACCACGCACTACGGTCGGTTGGAAAGGTTTTATCAACGATCCACATCTGGACGACTCTTTTGATCTGGAAACGGGGCTAACCAAAGGTCGTCGTTTGTTGCTGGATTTAGTCGAGATGGAATTGCCTGCGGCCACAGAAGCGCTTGACCCCATTAGCCCACAGTATTTATCTGATTTAATCAGCTGGGCTGCTGTAGGTGCCCGCACTGTGGAGTCGCAAACTCACCGTGAAATGGCCAGCGGCTTGTCGATGCCGGTCGGCTTTAAAAATGGCACGGACGGTAATTTAAATATCGCGCTGAACGCGCTGCAATCCGCTGCCAGTGGTCATAGCTTTATAGGTATTAACCAAAAAGGTCAGGTGTCTTTGGTACAAACTGCCGGTAACCCTGATGGTCATGTGATTTTACGCGGTGGCACTAAACCTAACTATGATGAAGACAGTGTACAGGCGGCTTTGGCTGCACTGCGTAAACATGGTTTACCTGAAGGTTTGGTGATTGACTGCAGTCATGGCAACTCCAGTAAAGATCACAACAGACAAGGCATTGTGGCTCAGTCTGTGATTGAGCAGCGTATCAAAGGCAATAAAGCCATTATTGGCATTATGTTGGAAAGCCATATTCACGCAGGTCGTCAGGATTTAGTGGATGGTAAAGCAGAGTTGTATGGTGTATCTGTAACAGACGCCTGCATCGACTGGGCAAGTACAGCCGGCTTATTGGCTGGCCTAGATCAACAGCTCTCGTCACTGGAATCGTTACAAGAGGCGTCACAGCAACCTTCACAACAAGCTTCGCGTGAAGTTGCGGCCTGAGATATACGTATGAATCAAGTAGTAAACACAGAGGACCCTATGGCAGCTCTGTTGCCGTTACGTCAGCAAATCGATCAGTTGGATAGCCAACTGGTTGAGTTATTGGCCAAAAGAGCCTCGGTCACGGCAGAAGTAGGGCGGGTAAAGCAGCAGTATGCTTTGCCTTTGTATGTGCCTGAACGTGAACAGGCATTGATTAAAGCCCGTCGTCAGCAGGCTGAAGACGCAGGCGTCTCTGCTGATTTAATTGAAGATGTATTACGCCGTGTGATGCGTGAGTCGTACCAGACTCAGGAAGCTGGTTTTGTATGCTGTCGTACCACAGGTGATAAAGTGGTGGTGGTCGGCGGCGCTGGAGCTTTAGGCCAACGTTTTGTCAGCCTATTCCAGCGCTCTGGTTATCTGGTTGAAGTGCTGGAGCAAGATAACTGGCATCAAGCCAAAGATATGGTGCAAGGCGCGGCTTTAGTGCTGATTGCTGTGCCTATCGCTGTCACAGAACAGGTGATAGCGCAATTACCTCCATTGGATGCTGATACTGTACTGGCCGATTTAACCAGTACCAAAACCGGGCCTCTAAGCGCTATGCTGGCAAAGCACAGTGGTGCCGTTGTAGGTTTACATCCCATGTTTGGCCCTGATATCAGCAATATAGCCAAACAGGTGGTGGTGGTCAGTCATGGCCGCGATGCTGAAAAGTATCAGTGGCTGATTCAACAATTCAAAGTATGGGGCGCTGTACTGACAGAAAAATCTGCGCAGCAGCATGATGAACTGATGCAACTTATTCAGGCGATGCGTCACTTCAGCTCTTTAGTTTACGGCGTGCATTTGGCGGAAGAGCAGGCTGATTTGCAGCAGTTGCTGGAACTGAGCTCCCCTATTTACCGGCTGGAACTGGCGATGGTAGGCCGGTTGTTTGCACAAAATGCTGAGTTGTATGCCGACATTATGTTGTCCTCCAGCGCAGTCACTGGTTTGTTGCAGCGTTATCAGCACAGGTTTAATCAACTATCGCATTTATTAGCTGCACGGGATAAAGCAGGTTTAATGGCGGAGTTTGCCAAAGGTCAGCAGTTTTTTGGACCTTTAGCTGATCAATTCCTGCAGGAAAGCCGCCGTTTACTACAAAAAGCCTCGGATGAACGCAGTTAAAGTGTAACACCGTTAAAACAGCAACTACTCAAAATGAGCCAGCAACTAAAGCTGGCTCATTTCTTTATCGCGCTTTACACTCAAATCTTATGAAAACTTTTATCTATCTGGAAAGTCATTGATTTCACTTTGGTTTCGTAAGTTGCTTAGTGTTGTTAAATATCTGGTTATCCTAGCCTTGAGTCTGGTGATTTTATTCGCATTTGTACCAGTACCTGTCACAGGTGTGATGATTGAACGGCAAATTCAGGCACTGTGGAATAATCATAAGAGTTTTGAGTTACAGCATGACTGGGTGCCTTTTGAACAAATTTCCGCCGCGATGAAACAAGCTGTAGTGGCGGCTGAAGATCAAAAGTTTCCTGATCACTATGGCTTTGATACGGTCGCTATCGAAAAAGCACTGGAGTACAACAGCAGAGGCCAGAAAGTGCGCGGCGCTTCCACCATCAGTCAACAAACGGCAAAAAATGTATTTTTATGGACAGGCCGCAGCTGGTTTCGCAAAGGACTGGAGCTGGTATTTACCGGCTTGATTGAACTAACCTGGGGCAAAGAACGCATTTTAGAAGTCTATTTAAACAGTGTCGAGTTTGGCCCTGGCATTTTTGGCGTTGAAGCTGCGGCTCAACGATTCTTTAAACGGCCTGCCAGTAAGTTAAGTCGCCATCAGGCTGCGCTGTTAGCCGCAGTGTTACCTAACCCACTGCGTTTTAAAGTGCAAAATCCATCACCTTATATGTATAAACGCCAGCAATGGATTTTAAAGCAAATGAGGCAGTTAGCTCCTATTGAACAACGTTTTGCTGATAAATAAATCTAGTATGACTTTTTCATGACTTTGATGTGACTCTTCGATGAAGATTTCTGATTTTTAACGCTTTTTCGATGCAAACTTTGCTCAGGCTGTTTAGGATCTGCCGCAACTGAAGAGTTGAAGCGGAGTTTGATCATGGGCAAAAGAACATCTGAATTTATGCGCTCTGTGCATATAAAAACTATCCAGGCAGATTTGCAGCAAGGCAAAAGCACAGAAGAAGCTATGCAGCATCTGAGGTTTGTCGGCGTCTGTGAGGATGAGTTGATGGATTTACTGCTTGAGGCGGGTTATAGCACTGAACAACACTCAGTGGCTGGCTCTGAACGCTCCAGCTTCTGAGCAGGCTCTTTTTTACAAAGATAAAAATGCAAAAAAGCAGGGACTGCATGCAGTCCCTGAATCGCAAGATATAGAACAGGAATAGAGCTACGTCTTACTGCAGCCATAGCTAAGATGCTTAAAAGTTATGTCAGTTCCGTGACACCTGCTACTTCTGCCGCGATGAATACGTATTCAGCTGACGTTTTTTACTGATTTGGGTAATTTGCGATTTTTATGCAGGAAAAACAGGTCGGATTAGAGGAATTTTCTGCAAAATAAAGTATCCTTTGCGCACTTTTAATCGGCTTGGGGTACTCCATGCGTTTTTACTTCCCTCTGATCATCATTGATGAAGATTTCAGATCCGAAAATACCAGTGGTTCAGGCATCCGTGAATTGGCTGCAGCCATTGAAGCTGAAGGCATGGACGTGGTGGGTTACACCAGTTACGGCGACTTAACCTCATTTGCTCAACAACAAAGCCGGGCTGCTGGTTTTATTCTGTCTATTGATGACGAAGAGTTTGGTGGTGGCAGTGCTGAAGACACTCATTCTGTATTGGCAAACCTGAAAGGTTTTGTTGATAAAATTCGCCATCGCAATCCGGATATTCCAATTTATCTCTATGGTGAAACCCGCACCTCACGTCATATTCCTAATGCGATTTTACGTGAACTGCATGGTTTTATTCATATGCACGAAGATACGCCAGAGTTTGTGGCGCGCCATATTATCCGTGAAGCGAAAAGCTATTTAGATACGCTGGCTCCACCGTTTTTCCGTGCTTTAACCAACTATGCTCAGGATGGTTCGTACTCCTGGCACTGCCCTGGACACTCGGGTGGTGTAGCCTTTTTAAAATCGCCTGTAGGCCAGATGTTCCACCAGTTTTTTGGTGAAAACATGTTACGTGCCGATGTGTGTAACGCGGTGGATGAATTAGGTCAGTTGCTGGATCACACAGGTCCAGTGGCGGCTTCAGAGCGAAATGCGGCGCGTATTTTTAACGCCGACCATTTGTTTTTTGTCACCAACGGCACTTCAACCTCCAACAAAATCGTCTGGAACTCCACTGTAGCTCCGGGCGATATCGTAGTGGTTGACCGTAACTGCCATAAATCTATTTTGCACGCCATTATGATGACGGGGGCTGTGCCGGTATTTTTAATGCCAACACGCAACCATTACGGCATCATAGGTCCTATTCCTCGTAGCGAATTTGAACCTGCCACTATCCGCAAAAAGATGCTGGCGAACCCATTCTGCCGTGAAAAACTGGAACAAAATCCAGATGTTAAACCACGTGTTCTGACCATTACTCAGTCCACTTATGATGGCGTGTTGTATAACGTCGAAGAAATTAAATCGATGCTTGATGGCGAAATCGAAACTCTGCACTTTGATGAAGCCTGGTTACCTCATGCCGCTTTCCATGACTTCTATGGCGATTACCATGCGATAGGTGAAG
>JAHIWM010000170.1 GCA_018815765.1 Gammaproteobacteria bacterium
AACTATGTGCAGAGTTTTGTCTTTGAGCAGCAACCGAATAGCGACCTGATGAAAACCAAAACTATTGATGATCAACAAGGTCAGCGTAACTGTGATGAACTGTTTGATAGTCAAATTTTAAGCAAAGAGCCGGTCAATGGCTATCCGGCTTTGGTGTGGGTATCTGAATGTAAAAGCAAAAGCGGCGCTTATTCCAAAATTCTGCATAAGTCCATTGCGGGAAAAGAGTCGCTTTACGTCTTTAACAAAGTCTGGCGCAGCTTACCTTTGCAAACCGAATGGGATTTATGGTTGGACTACACCAACAAAATCCATATTTGCGATATCAACAGCAAAAGCCAATCCTGTAAGTAAATTAAAAATGGGGTCAGATCACATTAGTTACGCATAACTAATGTGATTTGACCCCATTTTAAGATTAGTGATTAGCGGCCAGTACTTCAGGGAAATCTGAGAAGGCTTTTTTCGTCACTGCACTTGCACGGTTTTCATAAGCCGTAGAAGCTTCAAAAAATGCACGATGGATCAGTTCAGACAGTGCATCTCCACCCAGATACAAATGGGTTTTAGTGTATTTGTCCTGATGACTCCAAAGTTCCTGATCTGATTTAGTCGACACCAGTTTAAACTCAAGCTCCAACACAGATTCGGCGGCGATCACAGCTGAATAATCCTTATTCCAACGCTGAACATCAACATACAGTACTGCATCAACATCTGTTAATGCAGACACTTCAGTTAGTTGGCGTTGCTGTACATCTACAATTTCAAAGCCATGCTCTGCAACAATGTCGGGCACTTCTTTATCAAAAGCCTGCACCAGTTCAGCAGGCACAGCTTCACCACCATGCACCACTATCATTAGTTTTTTTGGAGTTTCTTTATACAGCTGAGCATATTTTTGCTGATGGTCAGCTGTTGAACTACAGGCGCTTATCAGCACCAGAGCCAAAGTGGCACCAAGCAAGGCTTTCAGTTGTTTCATCGGTTCCCTCCTTCTGAGTCAATAAAAGTTTTGTCGCGCCTGTAACTCACGGGCTTGATCTCTACCATACATTTTGGCTGAGACAGCTGAACCAAAACTTAACCAGCTAAATAAACTGTTCAGTTTTTGGCCTCCATTAAGGCTACTAACTTAACCAGACGTTGCTGACATTCCTCTAATTGAGGACTTTGTTGCGTCACTAACTGCTGGCCTAAACTTAAAGCGGCCAGCACTATGCTTTGTTCCATCGACAAATGCCCGGCGCCTTGCCGTACCTGAGCAATTTTGCTGTTCAGCAGTCGTGCTGCTTCCTGCAACTCGGCCTGTTCTTTGACAGTGCAGCGCAGCCAATATTCCCGACCAGCTATCACCACTTTCTGCTCAACGACCAATGGCTGCTTTAACATGATCAGGCAGACAATTGCTGTTCAAACAACTGCGTCAGTTGTTGCAGTTTCTGCTGCGCCCGCTGCTTTTGATCGTCAGACTCCATCGCATGTAACTGTAAAGTTTCCAGTTGGTCCGTACTCTTTTTCAGTTCCTGCTGCAACTGCTGTTCTATCTGTCCCAGTTGTTGTACTTGCGTTGTCAGTTGCTTATTTTCAGAAATTAAACTCTGAATTAATTGCTCTAACTTGCTGAATTCGGCTTCAAACATAAGATTCCCTTAATGCATTAGTGGGTTGAAAATGGAGTGTAATAAGTAAGTCATCGCTTACCTGCAAAGGCAGAATAAACCGCAAGTCTTGAACCTAAGCTGAATAAATAATTCGGGTCAGAGTAAAATTAAACCCGTATTTAATTTTACTCTGACCCGAATTATTTTGCAGCCGTTGCGACAAAAACCAACTTGCGTCTTGATATTTGTCGTCAACGTAACCAGATCCGACATAATTCCCCTGACTCAGGATTTGTGATGAAAAACCTGCATATAGATTTAGTCTCTGATATCGCCTGCCCTTGGTGTGCCATCGGCTATGCCAGGCTGGAGCAAGCCATGCACAGCATAAAAGACAAAGTCAGCGTCAGCATTCAGTGGCGGGCCTTTGAACTGAATCCGGATCCAAAGTTAATCCCAGAGCCTATTTTGCCAGCCCTGAGCAAAAAATATGGCCGCAGCGAAGATGAAATGCGGGCATCACAACAATCGATGATGCAGGTTGCTGCTGATCTTGGGCTTAACTTCGGTAAAATGCAGCAACGTTTTACCTGCAATACCTTTGACGCGCACCGACTGGTGAAATGGGCAGCGGCTTTTGATAAGCAAACAGCGATGAAACAAGCCTTGTTTGAGGCCTACTTTGGTTTTGCCGAAGATGTGTCCAAAACTGAAGTGCTGCAAAAGTGCGCAGAAAAAGCCGGACTCAATGCTGAGGACGCATTAAAAGTACTGCAATCACAACAGTTTATTGAAGAAGTACGCACAGAAGAAGCGCAATATCAGCAAGCGGGTATCAGTTCGGTGCCTGCTTTTGTGATTAATCAGCGTTACTTAATTTCCGGCGCACAAGACCCTGCTACTTTAGCCGCTAGTTTGCTGAAAATCGCTGATGAAATGGCCACTGAATAACAACAATCTGAATTCAAAAAGGCGCCGTATGACCACCCCAATGCAAGATTTTATTTATCACATAGGTACTGTAGGCACGCCTTGGGGCGAGGCTGAAAAACAGCAGTGGCTAAGTGAGCAACAGATTAAACGCAGCTATGAAGACGAAGTAGTTAAACCTTTACTACAGAATGTACCTGATATGGCTGAACTGGTTAGCTACGGCAAGCTGGATTACCGCAGTTTTGATTTACCTTTGTATGAGCTGTTTGCTGTACGCAGCAAAAACTGGCAAGAAGGTAAACCTATAGTGCTGGTGACTGGTGGTGTACATGGTTACGAAACCAGCGGTGTGCAAGGTGCACTGCAGTTTATTAAAGAAGAATTCAGCCGTTACAGCAACAAAGTGAATTTATTGGTTCTGCCCTGCATCAGCCCCTGGGGTTATGAAACCATTAACCGCTGGAACCCAAAAGCAGTAGATCCTAACCGTTCTTTTGGCGCAGCAAGTGAGTCCGATGAAGCAACGAAGGCTATGGCTTTTGTCCGTCAGCACAGTGGGGAGGTTTTGGTGCATATCGACCTGCACGAAACCACAGATTCTGATAACAGCGAATTCCGTCCAGCCAAAGCAGCCCGTGACGGCACTGTGAATCACAACTGGAATATCCCTGATGGTTTTTATCTGGTAGGTGATACTGGCAAGCCGGAAGCCGGTTTTCAGCGCGCTATTATCGAAGCAGTGCAAAAAATTACCCATATAGCCGAAGCCGATGAAAATGGCTGCCTGATCGGTGAAAAACTCGCACAGTTTGGCGTGGTGAATTACCCGAAACGCGCTTTGGGTTTATGTGGTGGTATGACAGATGCCAAATTTGTGACTACTACTGAAGTTTATCCGGATAGTCCTAAAGCCAGCCCGGAACAGTGCAATGCAGCTCAGGTTGCAGTGATTTGTGCTGGTGTGGATTACGCTTTAGGTTAAGCAGAAATAATTCGGGTCAGAGTAAAATTAAACCTTTGGCTTAATTTTACTCTGACCCGAATTAAAAACCTTAGAACGAGTAAGTCGCGCCTAAAGTGAAGTTACGTGGTGTGCCATAAGCATATTGACTGAAGAAACCAATCTGACTGTAGTAAGTTTCGTCTAACAGGTTATCGACGTTCAACTGTACAGATAGCTGTTCTGTCACTTCATAGCGAGCCATCAGACTCACCAGACTGTAGGAGTCCTGATCTAAACGTGTAGCTCCAGAGCCGCTGTATTGTGAGTCTTCCCAGTTCACGCCACCACCTACGACTAAACCTTGTAAGAAGTTGGCAAAATCATAAGTAGTAAAAATATTCAGCTTTTTACGCGGATGATCAGTGTTCACTTCAATGCCATCGGCATCTTCTGCTTTAAACTGTGAATAACCAGCGGAAATATTCCACTGCTCTGTCAGTTGACCAATCACTTCCAGTTCAAAACCTGTGCTTTCCACACCCTGCGCTGCACGATATATAGTTTCTGGCAGGTTATTTCCTACCGGAGGGAAAGTAGTACCAGTGTCCTGAGCCAGATTATCTTGTTTAACCTTAAACACAGCCACCGCAGTTTGCATTGCACCGTTAAGAAAAGAACTCTTTAAGCCCAATTCAGTATTTGTGCCTTCCAGAGGATCGATAAATTCGCCGGACGCCACTCGCGCATTTTGTGGTTTAAAAATTTCAGTCTGGCTGATGTAAGCGTTATGGTTAGCACCAAGCTGATACATGAAGCCAGCATAAGGTACAAAGACACTGTCATCACCATAGTTTTCAGGTACTCCGTAGCTAAAACCATTACGCTCCCACTCGGATAAACGACCACCAGCAATCAATTTCAGATCATCAGTTAAAGACAGACGTGTAGCAGCATAATAGCCAGTCTGCTTAGTGTCTAAATCAACAGCCACTGTGCTGCTATCTGCAAATACTGGCTCTGGATAACTGCCATCCCAGTCATAAAAGCTGCCTGTAGACGGATAAGCAGACTCTACTGCGAAAGTGCCGGTTTCAGCTTCTTGTTCACTGTGCAGATAGCCAACCACAAATTCATGCTGACGATTTAACAACTGATAATCGCCTTTTAACTGCAGATCAATACTGTCTTGTTTACTAAACCCTATGCTCTTGTATGCCCAAGGATTTAAACCCTCACCTGTTACTTTGTCGACAGCGCCAGACAAGTACATCAGTTGGGCATCTGCAGTGTTTTTGGTGTGGTTAAAACTTACTTTTGCTTGCCAGCCATTCGCGAAATTATGGTTCAGGTTTGCAAAACTATTCTCATTGGTAGAAGCCCAATAGGTCCAGTCTGCCGCTGACGAAACAGAACGATCCCAGTTGGTTGCAGTGCCGTCACTAAACCAGGGGGTCAAACCACCCCAGGTCGAACCTTTAGGATCGTTGTCCTGATAACTAGCGCCAAAACTAATAGCCGTTTGATTCGTTAAGTCAGCATCTACTACCCCATAAAGCACGGTTTTGTCGTCTTCAGGGATATCCATAAAGCTGTCGCCAACTTCTTTTTTCGCTACAAAACGGACACGTAAATCACCTTCTGCATCTAAGCCAGTCGATACGTCTGCAGTTGCAAATCTGTTGTTCCAACGACCCACACCAGCATTGAGGTAACCTGTCAGCTCAGCAGAATTCGCATGTTTGCGCACCAGATTTATAGAAGCAGAAGGGTCACCTGCACCAGTCAGTAAACCTGTAGCGCCACGCACTACTTCAATACGTTCATAAATAGACACGTCAGTAATAGTTTCGCCCGAATCACCAGCCAAAGACCAGGCTAAAGGCACGCCATCAATCTGATATTTATCAATATCAAAACCACGGGAACTAAACACGTTACGGGTAGAGTCCAGCTGTTTAGCCGACACACCTACGGCCTGACTCATAACCTCATTAATACCGCTGAAGCCCTGGTCGATAATACGTTGTGAGGTAATCACGGTAACTGACTGAGGGGTTTCAAATAAAGACAAACCTAAGCCTGTAGCCGTATCAATGTTTTCATTGACGGTGTAATGGCCTTGTACTGTAATTTTTTCAATTTCTTTTTCAGCTTTATCATCTGCGGCATGAACCACGCCCACCATACAAGCCAATTGCACTGCCACTACCAGTGGCAGCTTGCTGAATTTCTGTTGTAACACCATGATTACCCCCCAATAAAATTGAGCGAATAATACACTAATACGAATTGTTATCAACTAGATTTAGATAAACCGCAGAACTATAAGGCACCTGTATGTAAGTGGTTTCATATTTATAACTTATTGATAACAAACAGAGGCTAGAAGCAGCGCTTAATCATCTCTGGTCAGCACTTCCAGCAGTTCTATTTCAAAAACCAGATTAGAATTCGATGGGATCATGCTGCCAATCTGACGTTCGCCATAGGCTAAATGCGCAGGCACCCATAACTTACGTGTACCACCCACTTTCATACCCTTTAAACCTAAAATCCAGCCCTGGATCACTCTGTTATTACTTAAAATACACTGAAAAGCTTCGCCTCTTTTATGGGACGAATCGAACTCTGTGCCATCTTCAAGCCAACCGCGATAATGTGCAGTAATCAAAGCGCCACGTTCAGCAGCTTTGCCTTCACCCAACACCAGATCTTCAATTTTTAGTTCATCCGCCATATCTCTCCCTTGCCTTTAACTTTTGTGCCTGATTATAACTATCAACAACGGGCAAAAAATACAGCAACCAGATGACTGAAACTAAACTTTTACCGGCTTTAAAGCCTTCACCACAGCAGCGGCGATATCAGCAATACGGCATTGTTGTTTCATCGCACTTTGCTGTAATTGGCGATACGCCTGTTCTTCGGTCAGTTTTTTATACTGCATCAGTAATAACTTAGCGCGGTCGATCAGCTTTTGTTCGCTAATAGCACGGCGGGCGTCCGTCAGCTCTGTATGCATTTGACGGATATGCTGCGCTTGCTCAGACAATAGCTGATAAAAAGACCGGCTCGGCGCCTGCAGATTTTGTTCGGCCTGACCTGCAGGCACAACAGAAGCGCCATATAACCCCAGCATAGCCGGATCAATCAGCAAGGTTAAACCTGGACTGGCTGGTAACTCTGTCAGTTCGGTCAGCTTCAGTTGATGCTGTTGCAACTGCTGCTGTGCCGCATCTACTGTGGCTGATGTCAGTTGCTGCAACTCTGAAGTTAATCCAGCCTGCAACAGATGCATTTCATCCATACGTTCTGTTGCAAACTGATACCAGAGATCGCTGACCGCAGGCACTGGTGCTGCAGTACCGGACAGTTGTTGGATCATAGTTCTTAATTGCTGCAGTTGTTTTGCCGCAGTCGCTTGTTCCAACTGATGCCACTGCTGTTGCTGTGATGCAGTGGCAAACTCCAAAAATACAGCGGCACTATGTTGCTGCGCTTGTTGCAACAACAACAAACGTTCGGCCAACTCAGTGGTTAACTGACCCGAAGCTAACCCCATAGCCCCCCAGGCTCGTTCTTGTCCGGCATATTCTTTGGTTTGCAGTAAGTTAAATAACGCCACCAAAAAACGGGTAATACCAGCGTCACAGGCTAAATCAGCCGACTCCAGCACTACAGCCAGCCAGGCGGTAATTAATCTGCTGTATGCTTCTGTCGATTGTAGCGGCGTACATTTTTGTTTGCCTACCTGTTCGCGTAGCTCAGCCAGATGGTCCATGCCCTGCAACGCCAGACAAATGCCGCTCAATAAACGGCTGCTATTACAAGGTTCGGTTGCCTGCAGATACTGTTGATTCAGCTGGGTTCGCAATTGTTGCTCGGCCTTAGTACTTTGCAATAATTGCTGCTGACGCTGTACAACAAACACCTCACAGTCGGACGCCAGGAAAATATTGCTGATCCCACGCTCACGTTGTAACTGATGCACCAGCTCACTGACGCTGGTAACCAGCAAACAGTTAGCCGAAAGCTGCTGCAGGGCTTTTATTTCTGCCTGTTTCGCGGCCAGCAAAAACTGAGCTGTCGAATAATTCATGGATCACTCTGTAGTGCTGATAATCCCATACTCTAGCAATGGTTATTCCACGCTGGCAGCGACAGCTGGCAGACCGCGCCAATACTGGATTATCAGCAAAGAGCCTGATTTTCGCTGTGAAGTACAAGGCAGCAATGCCCTGTAACGGTGCAGAAAATGCACAACAATGGCACCTTGGAACTGCAAAAGCACAACCAGTACTTTGTTAAACCTAAACAAAATCAATGTATTGATATAAAAGCATCAGCTGGCATTAAAGTTGCTCTGTTAAAAAGGCAGAGGTGATAAGCACCTCTAAGCATACAAACATGATATTCAGGACAAAGGCGTCCCGTGATCTTCTGGCAACAGAATGATCCGGACGCCTTTTTTGTTTTTTAAAAAACAGCCCCTGAACAAACTAATAGCAACAACAGGAAAAGGTGAACCTATGGCTTATTTAGTTCCAGCCGAGTTTGTGACCAAAATGGTCGACTCCGGCGAATCAAAAATTTTTATGTCCACCCGGGATACGCTGATCCGATCGTATATGGCGGGTGCCATTCTGGCTTTAGCAGCAGTTTTTGCTGTGACAGTAGCAGTGCAAACTGGTTCCTTTTTAGTAGGTTCCATGCTGTTCCCTGTCGGTTTTATTATGTTGTATCTGATGGGGTTCGACTTACTGACTGGTGTCTTTGTATTAACTCCGCTGGCCCTGCTGGACCGTCGTCCTGGCGTTACAGTACAAGGCGTACTTCGTAACTGGGGTTTGGTATTTACCGGTAACTTCCTTGGAGCCTTAACAGTCGCCGCCATGATGGCTTTTGTGCTGACTATGGGTTTTCATCTTGAACCCGATGCAGTTGGACAAAAACTGGCTGGTGTGGGTGAAGCCCGTACTTTAGGTTATGCCGAACATGGTGTCGCAGGTTGGATGACCATATTCCTGCGGGGCATGTTGTGTAACTGGATGGTGTCTATGGGCGTGGTGGGCGCTATGATTTCCACTCATGTCAGCGGCAAAGTAATGGCGATGTGGATGCCTATTATGTTGTTCTTTTTTATGGGTTTTGAGCACTCAGTGGTCAATATGTTTCTGTTTCCTTTTGCCATGATGATGGGTGGTGATTTCTCAGTGATGGATTATCTGATCTGGAACGAAATCCCAACAGCTTTAGGTAATCTGGTGGGTGGTTTAGCCTTTACCGGTTTAACCCTGTACAGCACCCACTATAAAACTGCACCAAAACGTAACCTGACTGCTAAAACAGCTGAAAGCCCTGTAGCTACTCTGGCCAAAGCCTGATGATGTTGCCAGGAGCCTCGTTACAAGTCTCCATAGGCCAGCATTCCACTGCTGGCCGTAAAGCGTTAAATCAGGATTGCTTTGGCGCTTATCAGCCAAAAGAGCCGGAATTAAGCAGTAAAGGCATAGTGTTGGCGGTAGCCGATGGCATCAGCACCAGCACCGTCAGCCAGATCGCCAGTGAAACAGCAGTGAAAAGTTTTCTGGATGATTATTACTGCACCAGCGATGCCTGGTCAGTACCTCATGCCGCCTTGCAAGTGCTTAAAGCCAGCCATAACTGGTTGTACGCTCAAAGCCGCAATGGCCCTTTTGCATCCGATCCAGACAAGGGTTATGTCTGTACTTTTAGTGCCTTAATACTAAAACAACGCCATGCTCATTTGCTGCATGTCGGTGACAGCCGGATTTATCTGCTGCGTAACCAGCAACTGGAACAACTGACGCGGGACCATAGAGTCTGGCGTGGCAGCAGCAGTTTCTTAAGTCAGGCACTTGGCGCCGGCGCCGTGCTGGAAGCGGATTATCACAGCCTTCCTTTGCAACAAGGGGATTTGTTTCTGCTGGCAACGGACGGTTTATTTGAAGTTTTACCTCAGACCACACTGATGCAGTTACTGGAAGCACAGCAGGATTTATCGCTGCTGGCCCTGCAACTGACTGAAGCCGCTTTAGCTGCAGGCAGCGAAGATAATATAACGCTGCAATTGGTGCGTATTGATCAGTTGCCGACCGACAACAATTTACCTCTTTGCCTGGATCAGCAATTACCTTTGCCGCCTTTGCTGCAACCAGGTGATACATTAGACGGCTTGCAGGTGATAAGGCCACTACAACAAAGCAGTCGTAGCCATGTGTATCTGGTGCAGAATACAAGTACAGAGCAGTTGCTGGTACTGAAAGCTCCCTCCATTGATTTAGCCGAGCAGCCAGATTATCTGGAGCGGCTAATGCGCGAAGAATGGATAGCCAAAAGAGTCAATAGCAATCATGTGGTGCGCCCGGCCAGCATCAACAGGCCTCGCACTGCGCTTTATACCTTATTTGATTATGTCGAAGGCCAGACCTTAAAACAGTGGCAACTGGATCACCCCAAACCCACCCTGGAACAAGTTCGAGGCATTATTGAACAGCTGGGTAAAGGGCTGCAGGCGTTGCACCGCAGCGAAATTCTGCATCAGGATATCCGACCCGATAACCTGATGGTGACCCCTCACGGCATAGTCAAAATTATCGACTTTGGCGCCGCACGACTGGCAGGGTTGCAAACAGATGACGAAGTAGCAGGAGATATTCCAGGCACAGCTTTGTACACAGCACCTGAGTACTTTTTAGGCTTGGCAGGCACAGAGCTGTCCGATTTATATTCACTAGCGGTTTTAACTTACCAGTTGCTGTCCGGCCGTTATCCTTATGGCGCTGATGTGGCGCGTGGAAAAAGTGTCAAAGCGCAGAAGAAATTACGCTATCAGTCGGTACTCAGCAAAGACAGCGAGCTGCCGGTCTGGCTGGATTTAACCTTAGAAAAAGCACTGCAACCCGACCCAAATAAACGCTACCAGGCTTTGTCGGAGTTTTTATACGACTTACGCCACCCTAATGCCGAATTTCAAAAGCCACTCAGTTTAATTGAACTGCATCCGCTGTGGTTCTGGCAGTGCCTTTGTGTAGTGCAGGCGCTGATTATTTTATGGTTGATAGCAGCCCGTCATTAAACAAGCTGCTATCTGATCACTTTAATACTTCGCCAGCCACTGCAACCAGAATTTGCTGGTGTCTGTGTGTAATGAATTCGCTTGATAGTCAGCATATTTCAGCAATACCGCATGCTGAGCATTCAGGTTATAACTCAGTTGTAAGTCCAGCTCTTTGCCATAATCCGCTTCACCTTCTGCTGCATCCAGCCAGTGGTAAAAGGCTATCAGCTCCAGCTGGTCCAGTTTATAACCCAGTTTCAGGTATTGATCTTTAATGCCGTTGGCCGGAGTCGCCAGAAACTTATCGGCAAAACCCTGAAACTTATGCAAAGTAGCGAGTGGTGTCAAAAAGCCTATCGCGTTACCAGAGCTGTTGTCAGAACCTAATACTTCAACGCCCAAGCCAGTTTGCCAGGCACCCGACCAGAAGTTCGCTTCCACAGTCCAGTAATCTGCGTCATAAGAATTGGGGTTATCACCAGCCTCCTGCTGCCGGGCATAAGAACCATAGAGCGTATAACGACTGCTTTGAGATAAAGCCTGACTGTACTGATAATCCAGCCCTATGGTTTGATTGGAGGCTAAAGGTGCATCGTCAAACTCCATCTGGTAAACAAAGGCACCGAGCTGATGGTTAGTGTTCGGTTGATAACGTAAATCCAGCAGATGTAAATCCGAACTCCAGTCGCCTTGTGGGCTTTTGCTGCCAAAAACCCGGTTCACTTTACTGCTGTAGCTGTAATCCAGTTTGAGTTCAGCAGATAAACTGGCCTGATAACGCACTGCATCAAAGGTTTGTTCGTTTTGACGCCAGCCTACACCACCGACAAAACGTTCATTGGCTAAGTTAATACGCTGCCGGCCAATTTTTAGTGTCTGCTCACCGCTTTGATACATCACAAAAGCCTGATTTAAATCAGCACCAGCAGGATCTGCCACCACCGGATAAGCCGTTTTTCCGTTGATACTGTCGTTGTAATTTTTATCCCCTAAAGCCGCCACATAATCAAATTCACCACCTGCCGACCAGCCATGGCTCAGGTTTTGTGTCAGGCTAAAACGCGACAACAGCGTATTGGCCAAGGCGTTTTCAGCAAGGCCATCCTGATCCACAGCTTCCAGCCGGTAACGGAATAACATTTTTAGTTCAGGTGCGGTTAAAGCGCTGGAAGCCGCATCAGCCGCATGGACTGAAATCGAAGAACAAGCGGCCAAAACAGCCAAAGCGGGTAAAGAGTAACGGCGCATACAGTATTCCTTCTATTTTTGGCAAAGCTTCGCCAGCTGACTGCTTTAAAGCAGCCAGAAAGCAAAACAAATGGGGTTTAACGGCTTAGTTAATTTTCTACTGTTGTTAGTTGTAAAAGACTGAGATCCACTTTCATTCGCTGCTTCAACACCTCGCCCACCACTATCAGGGTTGGGCCAGCTAAAGGCTGAGCCGCAAGACGCTCACTAATATCCGCCAAAGTGCCCTGCAACTGAGTTTGCTGAGCTGTACTGACCTGATCGAGCAGCGCTATGGGAGTATGCTCCGGCCAACCAACCGACATTAAACCGGCACTTAATTGCTGCAAACGGTTCAGTCCCATATAAACCACCAGGGTTGGATTAGAGCCATTGGCTCTGTACTGATAACCAGACCAATCGGGTTGTTTGGCAGGGTCAGCAAACTGCGCCGTTAAAAACTGCACTGAAGTTGCACAACCCCGGGCTGTCAGCGGAATACCACAATAGGCTGAAGCAGCGCAGGCACTGGTGACGCCTGGCACTATCGCAAAAGCAATACCAGCCTGTTGCAAAGCAGCGGCTTCTTCCGATACCCGGCCAAAAATCGCCGGGTCGCCGCCTTTTAGCCGCACCACTAAACCACCTTGCTGACCCATTTCTTGGGCATAGCGAACCAGCAACTGGTTAATCTCTTGTTGTGGCATCGCATGGCGGCCCGCTCTTTTACCAACAAACACCTTTTTGCAGCGCCGTGGCGCTATCGCCAACAGTTCAGCCGACACTAAACTGTCAAACAGCAGCACATCAGCCTGCTGCAATAAACGCTGGGCTTTGACGGTAAGCAGTTCAGGATCACCAGGCCCTGCACCTATCAGCACTACCCGGCCTTTACCTGCTGGTTTTTGCTGTTCTTTGTCTGCAGTTTCACCTTTCCAATTCCAGCCGGATAGCCACTGAGCTGTCAAAGGTGAACGCAATAAATTACTGATAACACTCATGTTGCTTACCACCCTGTTACTTTTTTCTGCCTTTGTTCTTTGCCTTTTGCCTTGTCCTTTGCCTTTATCGCGGGTTTCTTTGAACCCTGCGACTAGGCCGCTGACGCCTGTTGATTTTGTTGTTCAGCATTCAGCCACACTCTGCCCTGTTGCAGTTTCACCCCATACACAGGGATCACCACTTCAGGTTGTTCTAAGCACTGGCCACTGGTCAGGTCAAAGTGCTGTTTATACAAAGGTGAAGCCACTACTATCTGCTCACCTATAGAACCCACCATGCCGCGCGACAGCACATTAGCGCCGCCAATAGGATCGTAATTTCCTACCGCATAAATCTGCGGCTCGCCTTGCGGTTCCAGCAAAAATACCGCCACTTGCTGGCCATTCAGCAAAGCGCAAATGCCGCTATTTTCGACTAAGTCTTCAAAAGCACAAATATCAGTCCAGCCCATGTTAGTTCTCCTCTGCTAAAGCTTTGACAGAAATTTCTGTTACAGGAATTTGTTGCAACCACTGGCGTTTTTCTTCTGCAGTGGCAGGGCGGATTTGCGCACGTTCTTCGACAAAAACAATGTTTTCATCCGCATCCGGGCTGTTTACAAACTGGCGGAAACGTTTCAGCGCTTGTGGGTCGTCCAGCGTGGCTTTCCATTCACAGGCATAAGTATTCACTAAGGCCGCCATTTGGTTTTCAAGCTCTGCACCTATTCCCAGCTCGTCGTCGATAATGACTTTACGCAGATAGTCCAGACCACCATCCAGCTTTTCCATCCAGACTGAGGTGCGCTGCAAACGGTCGGCTGTGCGGATATACAACATCAGAATGCGGTCTATGTAGCGGATTAAAGTGTCGGTATCGAGGTCGGTAGCAAATAAATCGGCGTGGCGTGGTCTCATGCCGCCGTTACCGCAGACATACAGATTCCAGCCGTTTTCGGTGGCAATAATGCCAATATCTTTGCTTTGCGCTTCAGCACATTCGCGGGTGCAACCCGACACTGCCATTTTGATTTTGTGTGGTGCACGTAAACCTTTGTAGCGGTTTTCAATAGCAATGGCCTGGCCGACACTATCCTGCACGCCATAACGACACCAGGTACTGCCAACACAAGATTTGACTGTACGCAGCGACTTGCCATAAGCATGGCCTGTCTCAAAACCAGCATCAACCAAACGCTGCCAAATGGCAGGTAACTGCTCTAAACGGGCACCAAATAAGTCGATACGCTGACCACCGGTAATTTTGGTGTAGAGGTTAAAATCCAAAGCGACCTGACCTATCACCAGCAGTTTTTCTGCGGTAATTTCGCCACCGGCAATACGCGGTACCACTGAATAGGAACCGTCTTTTTGCATATTGGCGAGGAAGGTATCGTTGGTGTCCTGCAAACCCACATGAGGCTTTTTCAGCACATAATCATTCCAGCTTGATGCCAGAATAGAGCCCACAGTTGGCTTACAAATATCGCAGCCCAACCCCTGACCGTGGCGGCTCAAGAGTTCAGAAAAAGTTTTAATACCGCCGACCTGGACTAAATGCAGCAATTCCTGACGGGAATATGCAAAGTGTTCACAGAGGTGATTTTTCACCTCAACACCACGGCTTTTCAGCTCGTCATCCACTACGGATTTGAGCAAAGCAGTACAACCACCACAACCAGTGCTGGCCTTAGTGCAGCTTTTGATGCTGGTCAAATCGCAGCAACCGCTGTCCATAGCCGCCACTATGTCGCCTTTAGCCACGTTATGGCAGGAACAAATGGTGGCACTGTTGGGTAAAGTTAAAGCCGCTAAAGGTGCGCCGGACGCTGCAGGTAAAATCAGTTGCTCCGGCTGTTTTGGCAACAGCATATCGTTGAGAGCATATTGCAGCAGACTGTCGTAGTTACTGGTATCACCGACCAGCACAGCACCCAACAGCCTTTTACCGTCTTTGCTGACTACCATTTTTTTGTAGACCTGAGCACGTGGGTCGGTAAAGACATAACTTAAAGCGCCGGGCGTTCTGGCATGGGCATCGCCAATAGAACCCACTTCCACACCCAGCAGTTTCAACTTGGTGCTCATATCAGCGCCGCTAAAACTTTGCTCGCCACCTGTCAATTGACTAACGACAACACGCGCCATCTGATAACCGGGTGCCACCAGACCAAAAATCTTTTGTTGCCACAAGGCACATTCACCTATGGCATAAATATGTGGGTCGGACGTCTGACACTGATCGTTCACAACAATGCCGCCCCGATCACCCACAGCTAAACCACAGCTGCGCGCCAGTTGGTCATAAGGCCGGATGCCAGCGGAAAACAACACTAAGTCAGTCTCTAAACTTTCGCCATCGGCAAACTGCAACTGATAACGACATTCAGCGCCAGCTACTATGGCTTGCGTGGCTTTGCCGGTATGCACCAACACACCCAACTCTGTAATTTTTTGGCTAAGCATCTGGCCGCCGCCCTGATCCAGCTGCACCGCCATCAGTTGTGGCGCAAACTCCACCACATGAGTTTGTAAGCCCAATTGTTTCAGCGCATTGGCCGCTTCCAGCCCCAGCAAACCGCCCCCTATTACTACGCCTACTTTGCTTACAGCTGCGCTTTGCGCTATCGCATCTAAATCCTGCAAAGTGCGGTACACCAGACAATGCGGCTGATCATTACCAGGAATAGGCGGCACAAAAGCGTAAGAGCCAGTCGCCAACACCAGTTCATCGTAATAAAACTGCCCGCCCTGACTGGTTACCACCAACTGCTGATCACGGTTGATTTGCTCCACCCAACAATTTAAACGGTACTGAATATTAGCCGCCTGATAGGCCTCTTCTGTTGTTAACGCCAGTTGCTCTGCGCTGGTGCCGCTGAAATAGCCGGATAAATGCACCCTGTCGTACGCCAGCTGAGCTTCACCACAAAGCACAGTAATTTGTGCTAAAGGGTCTTTGGCACGTAATTGATCAACAAAATGATGCCCCACCATGCCGTTGCCGATCACCAGAATTTGTTTGGTCTGCTGCATTGTTATGTCCTTAAGGCCTTTGGCGGCTGACTCGACAGCCAAATTTTGCCCATAAAAAAAGCCCAGGCCTGAACCACTTAAACAATGGTCAGAACCTGGGCTTCGTTGCCCGTGCACAGTCAAAACTATGCACTTCAATTCAAATTGTGTTGCATTAGCTTCAGCCCATGCACTGGATAAACTCTTACAAACTCTGATAGAACCAAAGCACAAAGAATGCCAGTTTATTAACTCGCTGATTTTATTGGGTAATGACTAATTTATGCGCAAGTGACTATCAAAACCTTGCGTTGAATTGGTGCAAAATGGCACCGGATTGAGGCAGGGTTTCTTAGCGGACACAGCTCCAAAGGTAGCTTTTCCATTTTGAGTTTTGTTGTAAAAAACATCGCAAAACACAGTAGAAAACTCAAAAAAGAAAGCAACAAAAACACTTTAAAAGCAACGAATTAAGCTGTCAGCTGCATAACAAAACGCAAATTTTGAATTTTGCGTTTTGTTCTGATAACGAACTAACGCCAACCTGTCTTCGTTGACAAAACCTTCACTACCTACCAAAATGATAGCTATCAACTTGATAGGTTAATTATGAACAGCAATGAACCTCAAGGAGTAGACGAGTTTCCTTTAACGGAAGGAACTGCCAGACAGATTATTAACAATCTGGCAGAGCACCATACCCACAGGATCCGTTGGAGCAAACATGTTAAAGAACGAATGCAGGAACGGTGTAACCTCGGGTCAGATCCTGACACTGCTGAAAAGCAGGCATTCAGTGTTTCGTGTAAGGCCTTATCCCAGCCCAAATGGTGATTGGAAATTTAACCTCAAAGGGATGGCTGGCAAAGCGATTGAACTGACAGTTGCACTAAAAAATCATCATCAGGATCCAACCTCTGTTTTAGTAACAGTCTGGATTGAATAAAGAGGTTTTGTATGTACCACTACACCGAAAGCGGTTTGTCTCATGTATTTCTGCTGAATGGCTTTACTATCGAAAGAGTAGATGGTGAAGAATATACCAGCATTGATGATATGAATGGTCTGCATAAAGCTATAGCTCAAGCTATAATCGACAGCCAAAAACCTCTTACTCATCAGGAATTTAAGTTTCTTCGGATTGAGCTAAACCTGTCTCAAAAGGCACTGGGAACCAGATTTGGGGTATCAGAACAAACCATAGCCCGCTATGAAAAAAATAGCTCTGCAATTCCACGCACTACAGATGCAGCTTTACGATCTTTATATATGGAAAGTCAGCAAAAAAATAACCCTGTCAGTTACTTCCTTGATTTACTTGCTGATTCTGAAGCCCAACAAGCTGCTCAGGATATTCTTCTCACTTTAAAAACTGAGCCAGATCATTGGGAAAGAGCAGCCTGAATCTCTCTATTCAAACGAACAATAGGTTATTCAAGGAAGAATGAACCCAATGGGGTCAAGTCTAATGTGATGATTCGATGCGGGAAGTTTCCGAAGTTCAGCGCACCTTTTCTACCTCGTACCTAAAAGCACTTGCGGTTCTTTTACCTATCATTTATTCTGGCCCCGTTTCGGTAAAAGGAGTGCAGCAATGACAAGGATACAGTCATGTAATCACATCTAATATCAAAGGCTTGAACTCCAAACCTTTGTCATTCATCACTGTTGTTTTCTATCTGTTTTGTTCCAGCACTGCGCATGTCTACAGACATAGCATTGATGTATGCAAAACACTACCTGACACAACCTGAATTTTTTGGTGCTATTTAATTATGCTTAAGACTCAACTTAGTCAAACAGGCCTGGTTCGGCTCGCACCCTTGCTAAATCAAGAACAATTGCAGCTCTGGAACCAGTTATTAGATCCCATTTTTGCCAATCAAAGCAAAACCAGACGTTATGCAACAGCAGAAGATCTGATGCAATGTGGCTTGTTAGCCGATCTGTTCAGGCCAGAAGTGCGCGCCCTGCTCGACGCACTTATTCCTAATGCCAGAGTGTTCCATTTGCATGCTTATGAAATAGATGCCAAAAATTCGCAATCTCATATTGAAGGTGACAACCAGCTAGCGGGATGGCATAGAGATTATGATTGTCGCCCCAGCGGATTAAATGAAAAACCTGAATTTATTTCACTTTTTATTTACCTGACAGATGTAGCTGAAGATGGCGGAGCTTTTGAAATATGCCCAACGCCATTGAAGTTGCTACCACTTTCTCTCCATGGTCAGCTCCCGTTACGAGTCACAGGTTCTGCAGGCACCAGCTTCTTGTTTAATCGTGTTTTTGTACACAGAGCCAGCCCTAATCTAAGTTCTGTCAAACGTCGTGTGTTAAAGCTATCGATTCAACCTGCAGGTTTTGAGAACAAAAGAATTCATTTCCCCCAATTTGCACAAGTCCGGGCTGCGCTACCTACAGATGACCATTGGCTGCGACGTTTTTTTGGTCTTGCAGTTGAACCTGATAGATTGGCAGAAACCACCCTCAAAGTGGATTCTCTGGCCATACAAGAACATGGGGCTCAACTTAATCTGAATTGGCGTTCGCGCTTTTTGCATTTATTCAGAGAACTTTATTATCTGAAAACCCTCTGGTTGCACTGGCGCAGATTTACTGAAAAACATGATGCCTTTTTAGCGCCTGAGACATAAGTCAGGCCTCACGCCATGACACCAAAGAGCCTTGATTATTGAGCCAAGGCCCCTTGGCTCAATATTGTTTAGCCCTTTAGTTGTCCTTGCGCGCCCCAAAAGGTTTGTAATCAGTTATCTTTTTTATCGTACCGTTTTCGTTACTTTCAGCAATGACCGATCTCTGAGCATCGGTGTGAATGTAGCTGAAGAATTCATGCAAAAAACATCGTTTGGAGATGATGATCTGAACAGCTTTGCGGAATTACAGCACTGGCAAAAGGTTTACAAAAAAACACAATCACAGTCTAATTTTTACTTTAATGTTTATTTTGTTAACATGCCTGCGTTCAATTGCTCCTCACTATATTGACACCTCGCATCAGGATTACATTTAACAAGGAATGCTATGAAGCCTCTTCAACTGTCATGCTCCATCTTAAGTCTGGCTATATTGCCCGCGCTCGCCTTGTCAGGTGGTGTCGAGCCTCAGAATCAATTTAACGATCCGATTCAACTTAATGGTGAACGGATTAATTACCCGCAACAGCACTTTGCCGCTAAAACGGGGTTTACAGATACCACTTTGACACCGCAGATTGCTGCAACGCCTCTGGCTGAGCCATCCGGAGATAAAACTGTCACTCAACTACTGGATTTGTTTGGTCTGGGTTATGGCTTGGGTGTAAACGGTCTATACAGTGGTGACTACAATGGTGACTCAGTACCTGAGCTGATCCTTGTCAATCCAGATAACGTCACGGTCGTCGAAGTCAAATCGGGCAAGTTTGAACCTGTCAGCCAAATCAGGTTTACCGGAACTATAGGGCAAAGTTATTACTTCCATAATGTTGCAACCGACGGCCATTATTTATTTATCAGTTCTGCGTATAGCACCGAAATACAAAAGATAAATCTGCTCACCCGCCAAGCAGAGCAGAAGCTGCCGATCGCAGGCTTGTCCTCTATGGCTGTAGCTCAGGTACAGGGTGATGCTCAGCAGGAACTACTGGTTCGTACTTCGGACAACAAACTGCATATCTATGATCCGGTCAGCTTAGAACTGCTGAAAAGCTATTCGGATATAACTGCCAATATTGCGGCTTCAGGCGCCTTTACCGCAAAAGATGTATCAGAACTGCTGTTAACGAACGGGGAAATACATCGTTTTGAAAATGGAACTCTGGTGCTGCAAAAGGCGCTGAGCTCTAGCTTAGGCAACAAAAACCTGGCTGTTGATACTAATGGTGATGGCATTAGCGAATTGGTGAGCAGCGACACCTGGGGCACTGTACGACTGACAGATACCAGACAAGATGTTGTGTTATGGACACATCAGCCCGACCTCGATGTAACCACTGTGACAGTCGCTGACTTAGATCAGGATGGCAAGCTGGATATTATTTACGGCGATGGTCAGTGGGGCGAACTGCATGCGCTGAAAGCCAGTAATGGCGAAGAGTTCTGGAGCATTAGTAATCCAAACCACGGCGTAACGAACATCATAGTGGCCGATATGGATAATGATGGTAAGCAGGACATTGGCTGGGGAGGCGGTTACAGTTCTTCAGGCGCAGATAATTTTTATATCCACGATGTCACAACAAAAGACGCAAAATGGATCAGCGAAAATCTGGATATGCCCGCCCGGGCTGTTGCTTTAACTGATGTAAATCAGGATGGCACTCTTGATGCCCTCTATGCCACACATAGCAGCGGAAGTTCCTCTGGAGCTGCAACTATCAGAGCCTATGATACAAGCACTAAAGCCATGTTATGGAGCAAGACAGCCGCAGAAAATAACTGGGGAAGAACTATGACCATAGTTGCCGCTGACCTTGATAAAGACGGCGGCAAAGACATCGTTATAGGAGCGTCTGCTGTCTATACCAGCGCTGTCCGCGTACTCAATGCAAAAGATGGCTCACTGCGGTATGACATAAGACTGGGTAACGGTGACAGTGTGAGTGACCTGCTGGTGACTGATCTGGATGCCGACGGATTTGACGACATAGTAGTCACAAATATGGCAGTGCATACAGGTTCTCAGGGGACAGTTTTTACTGTGCTGAATGGCCGCACAGGGGCAGTGAAGAAAACATCTCCAAGCCTTGGCTTCAATTGGTCAGGACTAAACAACTTAGCCCTGCTGGATGCTTCGGATACTGTTGGTCCTGATGTTTTTGCCTTGTCGTCAGGCGAGCTCTATAGCTACAACTACGACTCCAATACCACAAAAAAAATTAGTACCACTGAATCTCTGCAGCATTTGACCACTGCAATACGTCAGGGAGAATCCACTTTATTTGCAACCACAGCAGACGGAGTGCTTCACAGTGTCGCTTTGGATGGCAGCCTGACAGAGGAAACAAGCCTTTGTACTGATTCAGTGGTTGGGATCAACGCCACCACAGCAGGCCGGTTGATTTTTAGCTGCACCAACTCTTTTGGCGAATACAATCTGGACACTGGTACTGTGGAATTCAAACACCCTACCAGCGTGACAAGCGGAACACCTGAAACACAACGCTTCAACAATCAGGATTATTATATTGTTGGTGGCGATAAAGTCGGGGTTTATACCAGTGCGCCAGCCGCAGTCCTGCCAACACCAGCGGAAGTAGAGCTATCTACTCATGTATTGAAAAGCGTTAATGGCACGCTACAGATAGAAGGTGGTGCTGACTACTACATTCTGGAAGGCCAGCCGCAGTTCGGCCAATTTAGTTTTACAGACCGTAAAGCAGGTCAATTCAGTTATCAGCCCAAAGGTGCCATAGGGCAAGACACAGTCAAATTTTACGCGGTCAAAGCTGGTGTTTTGTCTCCTAAAGCAGAACTTACAGTAAATCTGACCAATCAGGCACCAGTGGCCAACAACCTGAATGTTAGTACTCACTGGAACAAAGCTCTGACACTGACTTTGCCTGCACAGGATGATGATGCAGAAACGCTGACCTATAAACTGCTCAGCCAGCCGGAACAGGGTCAGGCTACATTGACCGGAGTGACAACAGGTGCTGTGGAGTATATTCCGGCCACAACACAACTGAGCCCGGTTAGCCTCAGCTTTACTGCCAGCGACAGTCTGGTGGCATCAGAAGTAAAAAATGTGGTGATTACTCTGACCAACACCACACCTGTTGCCAGTGCTGTGAGCTATAGCTCTTCTTATGCCACCCCGGTAAATGGGCGCTTAAAAGCAGAAGACCCGGACAGTGACAGCCTGACCTACGAACTGACAAGTCAGCCGGCTTCAGGCACAGTCACACTGGACAAAGACACCGGGCTCTTTGTCTATCAGCCGACAGGCGAGAACGATCAGAAAATCAGCTTCAGTTATGTAGCGAAAGACAAATTTGCCCAGTCTGCAGCACAAGACGTCAGCATCAGTATTAAAGGCAAAGAAAAATCCGGTGGCAGTATCGGCTATGCCTTTATGTTACTGCTGATGCTGTTGGGTTGCCGCAGTGTAAGGCTCAAACGTAGCGCTTAGCCGCGAGGTGTAGCAAGAATAACGCTGTTACTGGTTGAAACTGATATCCTGATTTCAACTCGAAACAAGGGCCTGAAACTAGCATCATAGTTTCAGGCCCTTCACTTTTAATGCCCCGTATTCACCACCCTTAACGCCGTATAAAGCGCCATTTCTGCGCTTACCCTGATATTCGGCTCTACACCAACGCCTTCAAAGTTAGTGCCAGTTACAGGATTGACCGGTCTGAACATCGGAATACGGACAAAAAGCCAGTCGTTGACTTGAGCCGCACCAGTGTAATGCGCCAGGCCAGCACTGGTTTCACCTATCACTACAGCACGGCCAAGTTGCTGCAGCGTATAGCTAAAAAATTCGCCCGCACTGACCAGCTCTTCACTTTGCAAAATATACAGTGGCTTGGTTTTTAGCAGCTCGGAATCAGGCACCGTCAGGCTTCGTACTTGTTCGGTACTCTTGCCATTACGATCAAACACTTCCCACAACACGATACCTTCAGGCACAAAATGACTGACCAGATACTGCACCAACTGCGGGGAACCACCGCCGCTGTCACGCAGGTCAATCACAATGTGGTCGCTGTGGCTTAAAAACACTAAAGCGGCGTGCCCCACTTTATGCGCTTCTTCAGCCTGCCAGAATTTATGTAGTTTCAAATACCCAATATTGCCCGGCAAAATACGTGCTTGCTCAAAAGCAAAGTTATTATTTTTGCGCTCTTCTGTTTCGATTAAACGATATGACACGCCACCTTCTTCAGCTATTAAAGCCAGATTCAAATGGCCATCACCGCTGTATTGACGCAATAAAGCCCCTACTTTTTCGACAAACTGCTCTTGGGTTGTAACATCAGCCAAAGCACCGTTTTGCTCTTGTTGCTGCAACAGCGTGCTGACCTTTAGCGCGGTTTCGGGGAATACATAGTGCTCGTTCAGTATGCGAATAACACCATGGATACTGGTTTGCCTTTCGGCTGGAGTAAGAGCGGTGTTTGCCTGAACAAAAATTGAAAAAACGCCAACAACAAGCAGCCCCAAAGCAAGGCTCTGCCTTTTTAATATAGAAATCATAACTACCTCAAATTACTGATAAAAGTTCTGTAAAACCTATAAACTCAGTCATTTGAGTGAAAGCTGATAATAAAGCCGCTTTTTATGCAGGTTAGCATCGTGCCATAACGACAGCCGAAAACGCCGGCCTGGGCCAGCGCGAATAAACCAAAGCCGTAGCAGAAAACACAAAGGAAGTATCAGAGGAATTAAAATCAAAGCCAGGCGACCAAACTCCAGCACCAGCTGGTAATCGGCTTGTTGTTTCTGATGCAAAAAAAATAAAGCCGGGCTGCGCTGCAGTTGTTGCAACAGAGGAGCTTCGCCTTGATCCGCAGTTGTTGTCCAAAGCTGTTCATAAGCTGGTCCGTACGAAGCCACCTCGGGCTCAGAATGCAAAAAAGCTAACAGCCAGACCAAAGCACAGCTTGCCAGCAGTAGTTGCATAAACCGAAGTAAGCTTGTCCTTTGCATACATATATCCGTAGTAGGTCTGCAGAAGATATAAAGCCAACACAGGGTAAAAACAAGGTTCTGACTGCAATAAGATGTTGTATTAAAAAAGATAACCACATTGCT
>JAHIWM010000171.1 GCA_018815765.1 Gammaproteobacteria bacterium
AAAAAATGGCAGCTTTTGGTAGTGTATTTATGCCTGAAATGGCAATGGCCCGTTTTGATGGTACAGCTTGGGGTCAGTCCGCAATAGTTCCGTCCGACAGTATTAGTCTGCACCCGGGCGCTCATGTGCTGCATTACGCCAGCACTTGTTTTGAAGGCTTAAAAGCATTCCGCCATGAAGACGGTTCAGTGGCTATTTTCCGCATGGACAAAAACGTGGCCCGTATGCAACAAAGCTCTGAATTATTGTCTTTGCCTACTTTTGACGCAAAACTGCTGAGTCAGATGATTGTCGACGTGGTGCGCCATTACGCCGCCGATGTACCAACTCCTCCAGGTTCTATGTATATCCGCCCTACTCATATCGGCACTGAACCCGCTATTGGTAAAGCAGCTACACCAACCCTGACGTCTTTACTTTATGTGTTGTTATCTCCGGTGGGTGATTATTTTGCTGGCGGCAGCCGCGTTTTACGCCTGCTGATGGAAGACAATGCCCGTTGTGCGCCTCATATGGGTATGATCAAAAGCGGCGGTAACTACGCCAGCGCTCTGCAACCTACCATGCAAGCCAAAGCCAAATACCAGGCTGATCAGGTGCTGTTCTGCCCGAACGGTGACGTTCAGGAAACAGGCGCAGCCAACTTCCTGCTGATTGACGGCAACGAAATTATCACCAAAGCACTGGACGCATCCTTCCTGCACGGCATCACTCGCGACACCATTCTGACGCTGGCCCGTGATTTAGGTATGAAAGTATCAGAACGTGAACTGACAGTAGACGAACTGCTGGAACGCGCCGCTAAACCAGGCACTGAAGCCGCCCTGTCAGGCACAGCAGCTGTATTAGCTCCGGTTGGCACCTTGATCCACCAAGGCAAAGAATACAAAGTAGGCAACGGCGAACCAGGCAGCACCACAGCCAAATTACGCCAAACCCTGAACGATATTCAGTGGGGCAAAGCCGCAGATACACACGGCTGGTTAACTAAGGTTTAATATCTGGTTTAGTTCACCCATACAACAGAGCAGGCTTAGGCCTGCTTTTTTATTTTCTATTGCTTGAAAAAAACACAAAATAAACCTTGCATAATCCAAAACAAAGCCTCAGCATATACTTGCAAGCTCAAGCATTAATCAACCTTAAAGCTGGTTTTCTACCCAAAAAATTCTGGCCTCTGAATGCAACACAAGGTATACCCATGAACGACTCAAATCCCGCACTGGATCTGGTGCTGCAAAGCGCTTTGCTCTGGTCAACTATGGTGAAAAAAGCCGATCAGCAGCTGAGTGTGCATGGCATCAGTTTCAGCGAATTCTGTATTCTGCACCGATTATTTCAGGCGCCACAGCAACGAATGAGCCGTATTGAGCTTGCAAACTCCGTTGGCTTGAGTGCCTCAGGCATCACCCGATTATTGCAGCCTATGGAAAAAATTCATTTGGTGGAAAAAGAACAAAATGCCCGTGATGCAAGGGTGAGTCTGGTGAAACTATCAGACACAGGCTTGCAAATTTATCAGGAAGCGAATCAAAGCTGTGCATTTTTTGCCAGCCAGTTTACCTCGCCTCTCACCGCCCGCCAGTTGGAAACACTGGCTGAATTATTAGCCCGACTTTAAGCAGCACACCAATGACAGATTTAACCCAGGGTTCCTTATTTCGCCATGTCTGGACTATGGCATTGCCTATGATGATCGGCATGTTTGTCCAGTCTTTGTATTTGTTCGTTGATCTGTATTTTGTTGCCGATCTGGGCGCTGCTGCTATTGCCGGTGTCAGCGCTGCAGCGAACCTGACACTGCTAATTATGGCTTTAACCCAAATGCTGAATGTAGGTTGTGTGGCTTTGATCGCCCGCTACACAGGCGCAAGACAACACCAACAAGCCAATATTGTGTTTCAGCAAGCCATGCTGATGGGCGCAGCTTTAGCCCTGCTGACCTTAGTGCTTGGGTTTGCACTTAGCGATAGCTATATGCACCTGCTGACTGCAGATCCCGAAGTACAGCAACAGGCGAAACAGTTTTTATATGCTTATCTGCCAGGCTTAGCGCTGATGTTTGTCTCTACCGCTATTGCCGCCGCTTTGCGGGCTGTTGGTGTCGTAAAACCTGCCATGATAGTGCAACTGATCACAGTTCTGCTGAATATAATCCTGGCGCCTGTGTTGATTGCAGGTTGGGGCACTGGCTATGCCTTGGGCGTATTTGGCGCCGGCCTAGCCAGCAGTATTGCTGTGGTGGTAGGTGTAACTTTGTTATGGATCTACTTTCTGAAAAGTGACCATTCAGTACTGCAAACTCCGAAACAATGGTGCTTTGACGCTAAAGTCTGGCGCCAAATCACAGCTATAGGTGTGCCAGCAGGTGGCGAGTTTGCCCTGATGTTTTTATTTACCGCTTTTGTTTATTGGGTGATTAAAGACTTTGGTACAGCAACCCAGGCAGCTTTTGGTATAGGTAACCGTATTCTGCAGGCCATGATGATGCCGGCTATGGCTTTGTCTTTTGCTCTGCCTGCTATTGTCGGCCAGAACTATGGCGCAGGCCATGCGGACCGGGTTCGGCAGTGTTTTAACATTGGTCTGACGCAAATGGCGCTTGTGATGCTGCCGCTGTTTTTGCTGTGCCAATGGCTGGCCCACCCCTTGATGCTCACTTTTACCGATGATCTCAGGGTGGCGGCAGAAGGCGAATTGTTTCTGCATATCATCAGCCTGAACTTTATAACCATAGTGCTGGTATTCAGTTGCTCTGGTATTTTTCAGGGTCTTGGTAATACCTGGCCTTCGCTGGCCAGTTCAGCAGTACGGATCTTCGCCTTTATTTTGCCGGTGTTATGGTTATCCAGCCGCAGTGATTTTTCACCAGCTATGGTCTGGTATGGTTCTGCCGCCAGTGTGTTAGTGCAAGGGCTGATGAGCTTCAAGCTGCTGCGCTGGCAATTACGCAGCAAATTGGCGGGTAATGTTGCGCTGAGTTAACAGCGTCATAAAGGCCTGCCCACGACGACTCCGTAGGCAGGCCGATCGCAACTAGTCGGATTTGAAGCCGCTAGTCCACAACAACACCGCACTCAAAGTTGCCAGTGGCACAGCAGCCCATAACAGCACTGAGGTTAGTCGCTGCTGATAGGTCAGCAGTAAAGCAAAGCTGCCCTGCATCAGAGTTAAAGTGCCAAACCAGACCACAAAACCAATAGCCAGCTGCCAGCCCTGAATACAAAACCACAAAGTCAGCAACAAATACAACCAGCCTGCGCTTTGCAGCAATCGCTGATAAAAAGCTTTAGGCTCTGTGCCAAACACCTGTTCAAAATGTTTATCCATCGACAGTCCTAAAGCTGCCATCGCCACATAAGCAGACGTCAGAATAGCGAACAACAACAGCAAGTCCATTACAACACCTCCGCGGAGGCGACAGTGGCAGTTCTGTTTCGTGTCGCTGTGTTGTGTTTGGTCTGACCCAGTTTGCGCTGCACTTTGACAGCAGCCCAGCCCAGCATCAGGCCCAACAGAATAAATACCAGATCCACACTGGCCAGCGCCCAGTCTTGTTGCCACAAGGTTTGCCCAAGGTGACGCTCTGTAGTCAGCGCATTAAGTAGCGGCAGCAGCAAAAATGCCGCAGCAGCCAAACTCAGGCTGTCGCGCCAGGCGATGAAGACAGGTCGGCTAAAACTGTAAAGCGCCAGTGCGCCCCAGGCCAAAAACAGAGAATGAATTTCCCATTGCTGTCGTCCAGCCAGATCGGCAGGGATCAATCGGTTCGCCCAGAAATACGCAGCCAGACCAAAACTCAAACCGGCAATAGTGGCGACATTGAGTTTTTCTACCAGTTGATGCCCAGCTTCGTACTCGCCGGTTTTCGCCAGCTTAGGCCTGCGTTTCACAGTCCAGAGCACTAGACCAGTCGCAATCATGGCGCAGCCTAATAAACCCGACACTAAGTACAACCAGCGTAACCAGGAGTCTGCAAACAAACCTTCATGCAAACCCAGCATAGAACTGCCAAATACCTCAGCTGCGGCCACATCAGCTGGCGATGCTGCTATAGCTTGTGCTGTTTGCGCATTAAAACTCAAAGTACCGGCACCGCGGCTGCGGCGTATGGTATCTGCATAAGCCGGAGTGATTTGCAGTTGCGCTGCCTGTCCTCTGGCGGCAGGGGTGATGGTCACAGAGCGGATTTGCCCCTTGCCCCATAACTCTTCTGTCTGTGCCACCAAAGCGCTTAAATCAGTGAACTGCTCTGCTTGTTGGCCAAGCGGTAATGGACGGACAGAACGACCTTCCCGACCAGAGCGGCCCCCTTGCTCAGTCTGAGCCTGACGTGGGCCACCACCGCCACCACCCAAGCCTAATACTCTGCCACTGCCGGTTTGTGTCATCAGTTCGCTGTAATAAGCATCTCGATTTTCCGGCTCAAACCCATAAGTTAAAGGCACAGCCAGCGGCATATAGGAGTAGAGGAAAAACAGCAGTCCGCTGTAGGTGATCATCAAATAAAAGGGCAAAGCCGACACACTGATCAGGTTATGCGCGTCCAGCCAGGAGCGTAGACCCTTTTGCTGACGGTAAGTAAAGAAGTCCTTAATAATCTTTTTGTGGGCCACCACGCCTGTCACTATCGCCACCAGCATCAACATGGTGCAGAGCCCAACAATTAAAATAGCCGTGTCGGCCGGAATATAATGCAAGGCGTAATGCATACGTAACAAAGCCCGGCCGCCTGCAGTTTCGCGTACCGGTTCTGCAAGCTCTATGGGCTGCCCGCTGCTGGTATCCATATACAGAGTTTCAGTGGGGCCCCGGCGTTCGCCCGGTTCAGGCGCGGCTGTCCAACTGGCGCTTAGCGCACTGCTATTGCGGGCATCGCTTGCCAGATTGACTGTCCAGCTTTGCGCCTGTTGGCTTTGCGGAAGACTGCGCAGTTGCTGATACGCCATGTCAAACTGAGTGGCCGCATCAGGCACCAGCAGAGACTGCATCGGCCGTTCAGGTTGCATCCAGCGGGTAATTTCCTGAGTGGCATAACTGGCAGTGCCTGTGACAAAGACAAAAAACAGCACCCAACCCACCACTAAACCAGTCCAGGTATGTAACCAGGTCATAGACTGACGAAAACTCGCTTTCATAGCAGCAGACCTCCCTGTTCCAGCAGCACCACAGCAGACATCAACAGCAAAGCACCCAGCACCAGCAATGTCGCGTGCAGGGTTTTTGACATTGAAAATACCGTCATAATCACCAGCAACCAGACCACAAAGCTGAACAGAGTCGCGCTGTAGGTAGTTAAAGCCCGCTGCTCGTCAGCAAACAGAACCAGCATAGGTACGCTCAGATTGGCGATCAAAAAACCGCCGACACTGGCAAGCAAAGCCCGCCAGCCCACAGTCCAGCGATAGCGCGCCAGCTCTGTGGCGGCAACAAGTTGTAGTAGTTTGCTCATGATGTGAACTCTGTCGTCAAAGGGAAATGAACTGCAGTGCCGCACTGCGGAATAAGTTGTAGGGCTATGCCTTGCTGCCTGAACCAGGTGGCCAGTTGCTGTTGCTGCTGTGAATCACTGGGCTGAAAGGGCAAAACCGGATGCAGATACTTAGCCCAGATCAGCATTTGTAGCGCTTGCAACAAGACTGCCGTCTGCTGTTGAAATACCGGCAGTTGCTGCAAGTCTTTAAAGCTGGTTTTGCCTTGCTGCAAGCGCGTCAGCAAAGTCGAAAATAAAGCTTCTGGCGCCAGAATTTCACCTATAGGGGTCTGAAATCGCAAAGCCTCAGCTTCAGGAGCATGGGGCAATAGCTGAAACTGCATGGCCTGCACTGTGCTTAACTGCAAAGCCGGACTCAGCGGTTTTGGTTGAACCTGAAACAGGTCTTGCCGCTGCTGCTGGTTTCTGGCCAGATCTTTTAAGGTTTCCCGCAGTGCCGGGTCCTTGACTGTCGCCAGTATCGGCTGCACTTCAGCAGGTACAGACAAAAAGTCCAGATTATCAAACAGATTGGCACTGCAAAGATAACTCAACCCAGCCTGAACCACCCGCTGGTGCAAGTCAGCACTGTGCTCTGGTAACCAATAATCGGTCAAAAACTCATGGGCCAGATAGTTGGCATCACGTTCGCACAACGCAGCCAAATGTTCTGTCATACCCGGCTGATGGCTGAATACTCCGGCTTGATTCAGTTGCCTCAGCAGGTGTTTGGCTTGCTCTATGCTCTGCGCCGAGGATTGCCCCGGCAGACTGCAGTCAACTCGCTTTATCAGTTGTTGCACAGGCCGCATCCGATCCGAACCCGGCTGACACATATAGTGCAAATAAAACAAAGCACCGCTGTTTAAATGCTGTTGCACTGTACGCAGGATCTGCTGCTGGTTCTGCGGCGAAATCCAGGACCAGGTGCCATGACACACCATAAAATCAAAAGGTTGATGCTGTTGTGCCGCCAAGCTGGCGAAGTCGGCATGGACCAGTTCAATATTCGACAAACCTGCAGCTTCAGCGCCGCGACGAGCCAGCTCCAGCTGTTCAGCGTTAAAATCCACACCAACAAAATGACCCTGTGGATACAAAGCTGCAGCCACCAACAAATTCACGGCCAAACCACAACCCAACTCACAATAACGGAAAGGCTCAGTCAGTTTTGGTGCTTGCAAGCCAATAAAGCCAGCCGCACTGACTAGCCAAAGCGGTTGCATCTCCTGGTAAAAGGAGAACGAATAGGGTAAATCAACCACATACCCCTGCTGTTTTTTTATCACTGTTTTCATCGTCAGCCTTGTTCTGAACGGCAAAAGCTCTGCAGTCCAACAGGAGCTGCAGAGCTTTGTTTTACATCAGCTTTCAGTTAAAAACTGTAGGTAAAAGACAACACCAGCTTACGACCATCCAGGATGTAGGCGAAATTCTCTTCCGACGTCACTTCCTTATTGCCGACGTTATAAATACCTGCTTTGAGGCTTAACTGATCCTGCGGCTTATACACCATGCCCAGATCGGTAAAGGCATAAGCCGGATACTGAATACCATTGCTGGACGAGCCACTGGTGCCGGTTTGCCAGCGCCCCGTGGTTTTGCTGCGGAAGTTGGTTTGCACCCACAGGTTTAACTTGTCCATAGCCTGCCAATCTAACGAAGCGTTAAACATATGTTTGGCCACATCATTCAGCGGCTCACCGGCATAAGTGCCTGACTTTTGCTCTGTGGCTGTGTAGGTGTAGCTGTGTCTGTAGCTCAGGTTGTCTGACAGCTGATAATCCAGTGTCATTTCGACACCACGAAGTTCAGCCTTGTCGACGTTTTCGTAGGCAGTGTAACCATACTGGTGAGGCGGGTAATAAGTGCCGTTGTAATAACACTCTTCATTCTGCAGACAGACGCGGCCTGTTCTGTTGATTTTGTCGTTGTAGTTGGTTTGATAGGCCGTTAAAGAGCCACTCAACTCTTGCTCAGCATTGTGATAACCCACACCAATCTCATAGTTCAGACTGGTTTCAGGCATCAGATCCGGGTTACCAATAATAACGCCACCCATAGAGGTAGAACCAAAATCTGTCGCACTTTGGCGCAGGCTTGGTGCTTTAAAGCCGGAAGTAACACCGCCTTTAATCACAAACTCATCATTCAGGCTGTACACCGCATAAGCTTTAGGGCTGATTTCACTGCCAAACTTTTCGTTGTCATCGTAACGACCGCTTAGGGTTAAAGTCAGATCGTCCAAAGCCTGCCACTGATCTTCCAGATACAGCGAATACTGATAACGCTCCATCTTCACTACGGCGTTGGCATCAGGCACTACAGGTTCACGTAAACCATTGCTGGCACCATCTTCCAGATTTTCATTTTCATAAGTCACACCGGCCGACAGACTGTGTTTGTCCATAAAATAAGTGGCCTGACTGTTGACTGTCAGCACATCAAAACTGATGCCGTTGCCTGTAGTTTCATTCACCCGAGTTGGATTTTTTGTGCTGTCGTAGTTCAGATAACTTTTCAGCATCAAGCTGCCATAAGTGCCGTCGTGGGTTAAAAAGTAGTTATTTTTAATCGACCTGTTGTAGCTGGCCTCACTGGTTTCAGCAATACTTTTACCTGGCGTGGCCGTACGCTCTTGCTCTGTGTAGGTTTGACCTAAAGTCAGCACATTGTTTTTATCCAGTTGCCAGCCCAGCTTGGAGCCGACATTTTTTTTGCTGTAATCCGGGTCTGAGGCTGCACTGTCGCTGCCACCTAAATACAAACTTTCCTGCTGGCTTTGTACAGCACCTGTCAGTTGTAACGACAGCACATCTTTAATCAAAGGTGCATTCAGATACAGGCTGGTTTGGTTACCATCTTCGTTGACCTTATTCGAACTGTCGGCTCTGCTGTATTCAGAGGTAATACTACCGTTAAATTCGTTGTGCACTTTTTTGGTGATGATATTGATCACGCCGCCCATAGCGTCAGAGCCATACAGCGACGAAGCCGGGCCACGAATCACTTCAATCCGCTCTATCGCTTCAATAGGAGGTAAAAAGTGGATAGGAGTACCAGCCTGAGAACCATTCAGGCCAAAAGCCTCGTTGCTTTGTGCAGGTTTGCCATCGATCAGAAACAAGGTGTAGTCTGACGACATGCCACGCACCATAATAGACTGCTCAACACCGCCGCCCATAATCTGTACACCAGCCACATGCTTCAGCGCATCAGTCACATCGGTATAAGATTTTTTCTTCAGCTCTTCTGCGCTAATCACTGAAATAGTGGCTGGCGCTTCCAGCAGGTTTTGTTCATAACCTGAGGCTGTCACTACTATCACTTCAATAGGATTAACAGCATCGTCTTCAGCATAAACAGCGGTAGAAGCTAAGGCTGAGGCAATAGCTAAACTCAGGCAGGTACGGCGGCGAACAAACATGATCGGTAGTTTCCTTTAGGTGGGCTGGACCAATTTACAACGTTTTCTAATTGCAAATCATTATCAATACCGCGATGATACAGGCCTGATTGACTTCGAAACAGCGCCCGGCGCTGAATACAGAATTAAGAGAAACTGAATTGTGGATGCAATGATCCGTAGTATGAGAGTCTTTGTGGCAGTGGCAGAATCCGGCTCAATGGCGGCAGCAGCCCGTTTGTTAGATTTAAGCAGCTCAGCAGTCACCCAGCAAATTCAAAAGCTGGAACAACAACTTAGCATTAGCCTGCTGCACCGCAACACCAGACAAATTACCCTGACCGAAGCAGGCCAGCTGTATTATCAAAGCTGCAAACAAAGTATCAGCCTGTGGCAACACACAGAACAGCAGTTAAGTGAATTGCGTGAACAACCTCAGGGCGAACTGCGTATTTCGGTACCGGCCGGTTTTGTCACTTGTGGCTTGCTAAGTCAGCCACTGAAACAACTTTTAAAATCCCATGAGCAGCTGAGTATCAGATTATTTGTCACAGATGACGAACTGGATTTAATAGCCAACCGCATCGATTTGGCGTTAAGTGTGCGGGTCGGCCCCCTGCCCGATTCGAGCTTGATAGTGCGCCATCTGGTGACGATAAAAATGATCCTGGTTGCCTCCCCTGCTTATCTTGAAGAACAGGGCTTTCGCCATGGTCGTTTACCACAACAACCCGCAGATATGAGCAATATGGACTGGCTGGTTCACACCAATAGCAAAGCTGGCCATCTGGTCTTACAACACCCCGCCGGCCCCAGCACTTTAGCAGCGCCTATCAAAATGCGGCTGAACAATATGCAAACCCTGGTCAAGCTGGTGTATGACGGTTTAGGTTTTGCCATCTTGCCTGAGCTGGAAATTCAGGACTATCTGCGTCAGGGCACTCTGGTGCAAGTGCTCCCCGAATGGCAACTACCAAGCATTGATATCTGCGCCATCACCAGCAGCAGAAACTCGCAACCCGCTAAAGTAAAAGCCGCCATTGATATTCTGAGCAAAGAGCTAAGGGCTATTCCGGTGAGTTGAGGAAGGGATGAATAACAACGCTCCCGATCGCCGGGTTGTATGTTATTGCTCACAAGGCTAAAATCTGCTCAACTTCAGCAGAGAACTCTTTTAGGAAAGCTTGATATGGAAAACTCAGGTATAAAACCTTCAGTTGCCTTAGCTACACACCGTGAAGAGATCCGTCAGGTCGTAGCGGCGCATCACGCCCGCAATGTCCGGGTCTTTGGTTCTGTGCTGCAAGGTACAGACACAGAACAAAGTGATTTGGATCTGCTGGTCGACCCCACACCAGAAATGACCATGCTGGACATTGGTGCTATCCGCCACAAACTGCTGAAACTGCTTAAAGTTCAGGTCGATGTTCTGACACCCAATGCTTTGCCAGAAAAATTCAGATCTGCAGTCCTGGCTGAGGCCAAACTTATATGAGCCGTGACCAACAACGGTTACAGGATTATTTGGCTCATATACTGCAAGCTATTGAACGTATTGACCGCTACTGCGAAGATTTGTCAGAGCTTGATTTTCTGCGCAGCGAATTGGTTCAGGATGCTGTCATTCGTAATTTTGAAGTGGTAGGCGAAGCTTGCAACAACATCGAAAAACATTATGCTGACTTTGCTGAAGCTCACCCCGAATTACCGCTTTCCAGTGCTTACCAAATGCGCAACGCCATTGCTCATGGCTATTTCAAGGTGGATTACGAACTCGTCTGGAAAACAATTCACTCTGATTTACCCACCTTGCATGAACTGATTCATCAAGCTGCGGTGGCTTTGTCAGATGCTGAAAAACACTAGCTGCATAATCGTTTCTCACAACCCCATCTGTTTTTTATAACGACGGCTTAAACCTGCCAGCCGCAATTGATCCAACACTAACATTGCCAGAGGCCAGCGTCGGATCGACCAGAACGGCAAAGCGCGGCCTAAGCGGCGTAACATCAATCGTGTATACGCCATTTTTGCCAGTGACAGCAGAGGTTTTTTGGCAAAACTAAATGCAGGTAAAACCGGGCTTACTGCTTCGCCTTGCTGCCAACGATTAGGTAAATCCGGCGCCAAAGCCAAAGCTGTAGCTATGCCCACTAAAGCAACACCAGTTTGCAGCACCTGCTCTGCCACTTCAGGCCTGTGAATACCGCCAGTCACCATTAATGGCATTTGCGCAGATTGCTGCAGTTCTTTGGCAAAGTCTAAAAAGTAAGCCTCACGCGCCAGGGTAGAGCCATCGCGACTGTCGCCTTGCATAGCTGGGGCTTCGTAGCTGCCGCCTGATAACTCGACAAAATCCAGCGCCAGCGGGTTGAGCCATAACAACACTTGTTTAGCATCCTCCGTGGAAAAACCACCACGCTGAAAGTCAGCTGAGTTTAACTTCAGGCTGATGATAAAATTGGCAGGCAATTCATGGCGCAATAAAGTGACCAGCTCCAGCAATAAACGGGCACGGTTTTCTAAAGGGCCCCCGTACTGATCCTGACGCTGATTCACCAGCGGCGATAAAAACTGACTGAGCAAATAACCATGAGCCGCATGAATTTGCACTCCGGCAAAACCTCCCTGCAACGCAAGTTGGCTGCTCACTAAAAACTGTTGTTTAAATTCGGCTATATCATCCAGCGTCATAGCTCTGGGGCTGGCAAACATCTTTGAGAACTGGCCTAAATCCAAAGCGACAGCCGAAGGAGCAATCGCCTGTTGCCCCAGATTCGCTGGCATTTGCCGCCCCGGGTGATTCAGCTGCAAAATCAGCTTAGTGCCGTTTTGCTGCCCTGCTTCTGCCCAGCTTTGGAACAAAGTTAAATCCGATTTGGCGTCCAGCACCACACCACCAGGCCCTGTTAAAGCTTTGCGGCTGACCATTACATTGCCGGAAATCAATAAACCAGTTCCACCCAAAGCCCAGTGCCGATACAACTCAATCAACCGTGCAGACGGATTTTGTCCGGCAGCGGCCATATTCTCTTCCATAGCGGCTTTCACCAGCCGGTTTTTCAGCTGCACGCCATTTGGCAGGGTTGTGGCTTCAAACAACATAGTTACACCTCTTGGTTCTGTTCTTTGGCATTAGTTTTTTCACTGCGTTTTGTTTTTTTGACTGTAGAGGCGGGTCTTGCACCCGTCCGCCTGAATTCAAGTACAACGCAAGGCACTTGCTAAGTAATTGCAGTTGCAGCAAGGCGACAAGCAAGCGAGTCTCCAGGAGCATAGTGACCTATGTGACTGGGGCGAGAATGCGCAGTCGACGCCGCTGCGGCAATAAGTACAACGCAAGTGTAAAGCTTCAACCTAGGTTGAGAGTCAAGCTTTTCTATGCCAGTATCCGGCGATGTTTTTCTGCTGCAGGAAAAAACCATGTATCGCATTGGTCAACTTGCCAAACTACTTAACGTATCAGAATCAAAACTGCGCTTTCTGGAACAACAAGGGGTGATAAGTCCATTACGGGAAAACAGCGGTTACCGTTATTACAGTGAAGACAGCAAAAACCGGCTGGAAGTGATCTTAAAAGCTCAACAAATGGGCTTTAGCCTAAAGCAAATCCGTTCAGTACAACGCCAGAATCACAGCAGCGATCAACATCCGGTCGACTGCCAATTGTTATTGCCCATGCTGCAACAAAAGCTGACAGAGATAGACCAGCAGATGCTGGAATTACGGCAGCAACGAGAGCAGATCCAGCAGTTGGTTGGGCAGTTAAATGAAGCTGCAAATGACAAGTAACGCCCGGTTGATTAAAAACTCTCAGGCTAAACATCTTCTGCTTTTCTTTCGTAATTTCAAATTGAACTGGGGCACAGGGCAAGATCCGACACCACATTTTTAATTCATATGGATGTCAATTCTTTGGCTTTTTTGATCCAAGCCTGACAGTGCTTAATGGGCCCACGAATACCTTTTAATGGTTCATCCGGTCTGTCTTGTTGAACTTTGATATGACGCTCAAGCTGAAACAGCATACGTTCAGCTAAAGACAAAGTGTCTTTGTCCGGCATAGGCCGCACTCCATCACGCACTGCGGATAATAAACTTAAATGCAATGCACTGGTTAAAGTCCAGATAACATTGAGGCGATAGCCTCCCAAGTCGGAGTCGGCCGACAAATCTGCCAGTAATGCCACCAAATCAGGGATCAGTTTTACAGGTCGACGCTCCCGCAATGCCACGGCTGTCAGATACAGTTCATCTGGCGCTGTACCAAGCTTCAGGAAGTCTTTCAAAGAATCAATATCGTCCATATTACGGGCTAGAGCTCGCGCCGTACTACGTATTGGAGCTAATTCTGGGGTAGATGCATTCGGATTAAAATGATCGATAAAGTCTGCAAACAATCGCCTTTCATTCTGTAGTTCAGATTCCAATTCATCAATATGAGCCTCACTCCGTTCCACTTTAACTTTGAGCTGCTGAAGTTCGATTTCCAACTCACCTACTTTGATACGAGTAATAGTCTTCATCAGTGACGGCTGACACAAAAAGTACAGCACAACAACCAAAGCCAACAACTCCCAAAGAGAGGTATTTTTTAAGATAAGAGCTAAATAATCCATATGTTGTATTCCTGAATTAAAGAGGTCTAAGAAGTACTGATAGAGGATTAAAATTAGACCAATATTCGAAACAGTCAATCACACCTGGAGAATCTGGATGTGGTATTAGCCTCAAGTCCCGAAAAAGAGTTTTTCGTTTCTGAAAAGGTGATTTAACTTGGCACTAAATGAGTTACAACTGTAACGAAGTTGCCGGAAAAGGAAGTTTGGCAGTTCAGTTCTTTTTGGCGTTTCAGCCTTTAGCTCTCCCACTTCATACCTTCTGCTTTTCCTATGCAACTTCAGATTTAACTGGGGCACTGGGCAAGACTTGACCCCATGGTTTTGGTCGTTGAGGTGTGCTCGCTTAAAACCTGTAGTTGCCGGGTAGCTACTATCTGGCAACTACAGACCCTATCAAAAGGTAAACTGCTCTGCCCCAGCTAGCGGCAAAGCTATGCAAGCAACAGATACACTATTAATTCGGCTTATTTGCCTCGTTGTCATACCACTCGAAATATTTCATAGCGTTGCTACGACCTGATTCGACAAGTGCGCGCTTCTTAATGTCGGACAATGAAAAGTCTGTGGTATTCACACCCAAACTATCGATATAAATAGTTCTGGCCCAATCATCACTATGTAAATGAGCATTTTGCTGAGCTTCCAGTAAGGTATTTATCAAGGCCCAGCTGTAATCAAAAAAGCTCTCTACATCACGTCGTTTTGGCTCTGCCTGGTCACGAAACACAGAGATTTCATCTTTAGTGTCTAACCGAAATCCCAGAGTTTGCTTGTTGTATACATATTTACTAACTGGGCGTTGAGCATCGGCTAAGCGATCATTAATTCGCTGGTAATAGCTTGTCTCTGTGAAACCTGAGGGGCCCACATACTTCTCGCGGTCAAACAATTTAATTGGATAATTGTCCAGCACTCCGCCATCCACATACACATCGCCTCTTAAACTTCTGCGCGCGGCGAAAAACAGCGGGATCGACATCGAAATTCGCACTGCATCTGCAATACAAATTCTTGGACTATGTTCGGCGGAAAATACTTCGGAATAGGATGTTGAAAGATTAGTTCCCATAAAATACAAAGACTTAAAACCCCGAGCCTGCTTCATCGCTTCCAGATCGGCAAAAGTTGTCTCAGAGCTGCCAGTTTTTTCCTGAATCAGTTTTGCAATCCATTGCCTGAAGAAGTCGCCTTTGTACCAGCCAAATTCCTTGATTAAACGCTCTGTATCACGGACAACACCCCAGGAATCATCCATAAACTTATTGAAATTTAACGACCAGAGAATCTCCCTGGTTTCTTCAAGGCTAAAACCTAATCCCAACATCACCGCATTGATGGCTCCGGCTGAAGTTCCACCTATTCGTTGTACTGAATCAATAATGCCCTTTTCAGTCAGCACTTCAAGAGCGCCAACGTAGGCAATTCCCTTCACACCACCACCTTCAAATACTAAATTACGGAATTCGTATGCCATCACTATCTCCTTAAGTAATAGATTGTCTGAACAGCAAGTTTCTTACTTCCGTTACACAGCGCCCTTAAACTAAAGCATCAAAATTGAAAGGACTGCATTTTTGGCTTTTTGTAGCCAAGTCTGACAAAACTTAACGGGCCCACGCATGCACTTTTGTGGTACAGAACAACAGCCAGATTTAGCAACTCAAAGAGCGAAGCGTTTTTGAATTTAAGTCAGCCATACCTTGTGCTGTCCAACTAAAGCGGGCAGCAAAAATACGATAAGCGGATTAAAATTAGACCAATTTTAGAAACGTGCAATGACAACTGGAAGATAGCCTCAACTAAGCATTGCCATCAGTCCCGAAAAACAGCTTGTACTTTGGTTTCAGTTGTTCTAATTTGGTTCTATTCAAGCCACTAAAGATGGCTGCAGTTGCCGGGAAAGGACGTCATGGCATCAACCTCCTATCAAGCTTTTGAAACCGCTATCGCCGACGCAGAGCGCCTGCTAGTGCTGTTCGATAAACTACCTCAGCAAGAACGACAACCCAATGAAGTTTTAAAACGTGCTGCGCTAATTATGACGCTGACGGCTTGGGAAACTTATATCGAAGCCTGGCTAAACGAACAACTCTGCCAAAAGATTTCTATCCTCAAAGGTTGGTTTGCGAGCGCCTGCGGCTCAATAAAAGGTATTCAGAAAAAACTGGATATAGAGATTAAGCGATTAAATAACCCCAATTCTGACAAAGTCAGGCAACTCAGTCTGGAATTTCTGCAACGCGATATCACTGAAAGCTGGGTGTGGAATAACTACCAGCCAAAAACAGCATGCACTCAACTCAATAGCTGGTTAAGCAAACGTGGTGATGCTGTGCATCAGGGCCGCAATAACGCCGACCCCAAAGTCCCGCATTTAGTCAAAAGAGACGAAGTGGAAAAAGCGATTAAGTTTTTTAAAGAATTAGTCAAAGTGACGGATGGAGTCGCTTTATAGCATGGGGCACAGGGCAAGACCTGATACCTATTTCGTTTTAATTTTATGCATAAGTAGAAATCAAAGGAATTTTTAATGAAAGTGATCTCAGTCTTTAATAATAAGGGGGGTGTTGGTAAAACGACCCTGTCATATCATGTATCTCATGCTTTAGCCGCAATGGGCAAGAGAGTTTTGATCATTGATGCAGACCCACAGTGTAATCTGACAATATACTCTTTAAAACAAGAATACATACATAGACTTTGGGCCGAAGAAGATTCTTTTATTGATGAAGGTTATGAATCTTCAAAGAAAAAACTCAATAGCGATCAATTCAATAGCGTAATATCAAACCCGCGTAGTTTACACTTCTTACTAAAACCAACAGAAGAAGGTACAGGTGACCTTGAAGAGCTTCCTCCCCCAGCAAAACTATCCAACAATCTGGACATAATTCCAGGAAGACTAACACTGCACCTTTATGAAGAAAAAGTCGCTAGCCGTTGGACTGATATTTATAGAGGTGAACCACTAGCTATTAGAACGATAACAAAAATCAGAACGTTAGCCGAAAAATATGCAGAAATATACAAGTACGACTATGTCATCATTGATACATCCCCAAGTTTAGGCTCTTTGAATAAGATAATAATTTCTACAGTGGATGGATTTTTCGTTCCAGCATCGCCAGATCTTTTCAGTTTATATGGAATAAAAAATATAGGTAAAGCATTATCAGCATGGAAAGAGGAGTTTAACATTGTATATAAATTAATTTCTGACGAGAAAAGACATGTTTTCCCAGAGAATTTTGTTACATTTCTTGGATATACTATATATAACGCAAAAAAATACTCTGGCTACAAAAATAAATGGGATCTAGCTCACGCTCACCTCAATTATGCAAACCAAATACCAGCGACTATTGTTGAAAATATTCGCGAAGATATGAGAATGCATCTGACGCCTGAGTTGCTAGGAAACCCTATCGGCGGAACGTCTGTAATGCACACTCATAATACTTTTCCATCAATGGCACAACATTATAACAACCCAATGTGGTTAGTTCCCGACTTGGACACAATAGAGAAGGAACACATAAACACACTAAGAGGTGCAGGCAATCAATACCGTGAAACCAAGAATAATTACATTAGATTTTGTAATGACTTACTTGCACGAATAGCATTATTGGGGTGATTTATGAAAACTGAGTTAATCGACGAAATAGTTCAGCCTTACATAAATGATAAACATTTATTTGAACGTTTTATGAATGCCGTAGTTGATACGTTCAAATTGGAGCCAAGTCTGAATCAATACGGAAACCCAATTATCTATACAATAAAAAGCCGCTTAAAGGACTTACAACACCTGAAGGAAAAAGTTGGCAGAAAATCAACAAATTCTGACTTTCCGCCTTTAACGGCAGATAATTTATTTGAAAGAATAACCGACTTGGCAGGAGTTAGGGTTATTCATTTGTATCAAGATCAGTTTGTACACATACATAATCTGATTCAAAAACAAATAGCTTCTGGAGAATGGTATCTGAAGGAAAAACCTATAGCCTACTCGTGGGATCCAGAGTCAAGTAATCATTTTAAAGGGTTTGGCCTAGAATCAAAGGTCAAAGACTCCTACTATACTAGTATTCATTATGTCGTCAAACCAAAAGAGTCTTCTAATATATGTTGTGAGATTCAAATAAGAACATTATTTGAGGAGGTATGGGGAGAGATCGACCACACAATTAACTATCCTCAACCGACAAACAGTGCATCATGTAGAGAGCAGTTAAGAGTTTTATCAAAGCTAGTGTCCACTGGAACTAGACTGGCAGACTCTATATTTAGATCACACAACGAGCAGTGATTTGGCAAAAAAATCATTACTCAATACGATACAATAACAATTATCGGCGGCAATGCTGCATTATCTCTGTTTCTGAATTTAATGAAACAACAATGCCAGGCAAACTCAGGGGTATAACACTCCTGAGTATTCATTCTCACCCAGTCAAAAACACCTTATAAGCCCCATTACTAGTAACAAGTCGATACTCATATCCCAAAGTATCCAAATGCTCAGCAATTTCCAAATGATCAGCAATCTCAAACCCAGCCAACACATCACCAGTAGCAGCGCCATGATTGCGGTAATGGAACAAAGTGATATTCCATTTTTCGCCCAGGGTGTTCAGGAAGTTCATTAGCGCGCCTGGGTATTCCGGGAAGTTGAATTGGTAGACCTGCTCTTGCACTAAACGTGGTGGCATACCGCCGACCATATGGCGTACGTGCAGTTTGGCCAGTTCGTCGTCGGATAAATCCTGATAGTCGTAGCCTGCTGCTGATAAGGCCTGATTGACCTGTTGCAGTTCTTCTGCGCCATGCCGTAGTTTGATGCCAACAAAAATATGGGCTTTGTTGTCGCTGGCGTAGCGGTAGTTAAATTCGGTGATGGCGCGGCCGCCTAAGGTTTGGCAGAAACGGCGGAAGCTGCCTTTTTCTTCCGGAATAGTGACGGCAAATACTGCTTCTTTTTTCTCGCCCAGTTCGCAGCGCTCCGACACATAACGCAAAGTGTCGAAGTTCAGGTTAGCGCCACTGAGCACTGCACTTAAATTTTGCGTCTGATCCGCCGTAGCTGCATATTTTTTCAGGCCAGCTAAGGCCAAAGCACCAGCAGGTTCTGCTACTGCTCTTAAGTCGTCGAAGATATCTTTGATGGCCGCACAAATTTCGTCGCTGGAGACTGTGATCACATCGTCGCAGTATAAATGCGCCAGTTTGAAGTTCTCGGTGCCTATGCGTTTTACCGCCACACCGTCGGCAAATAGCCCTACTCTGTCTAAAGTGACAGGTTCGCCCGCGTCCATCGCTGCTTTTAAGCAGGCGGCGTCGTCTGGCTCTACGCCTATCACTTTCACGCCCGGCATCACGGCTTTGATATACACCGCCATACCGGCCAATAAGCCACCGCCGCCGACCGGAATAAATACCGCATCCAGTTTGTTATGTTGGCTTAATAACTCTTTGGCGACTGTGCCCTGGCCTGCAATCACGTCGGCATCGTCAAAAGGTGGGATATAAGTGGCGCCCTGAGTGTGGGACAACTCAATGGCAAACTTATTTGCTTCATCAAAAGCGGTGCCGTGCAGCAGCACTTTGCCGCCAAGAGCTTTGACTGCTGCTACTTTAATTTCTGGTGTGGTGATCGGCATCACAATAGTGGCGTTCAGGCCCAGTTTGCTGGCGGATAAAGCCACACCCTGCGCATGGTTGCCAGCCGAAGCACAAACCACGTTTCCACCAGGGTTTTGCTCACGCACTTTATGTAATTTATGAAAAGCACCACGCAGCTTGAACGAGTACACAGGCTGCATATCTTCGCGTTTTAACAGCACATGCTGGCCAATACGTTGGCTGAGTTTTGGCATGGCCTGCAGTGGGGTTTCTATGGCCGCCTGATACACAGGCGACAATAAAATTTCCCTTAAATACTGCTGCATCAGGCCTGGGTTAGGCGCAGGGCGCTGCCAGTCGGCTGCAGTATTGCCTTGCTGTTTTACCGCGTCTTTTACAGAGTTTTGTACGGCATTCATAGGTCTTCCAATTTACTCAGATCACGCACTGCACCTTTGTCGGCTGAGCTTGCCAGCATGGCATAGGCTTTTAACGCTGGACTGACGGAACGTACGCGATCAACAGGTTTCCAGGCTAATTTGCCTTTGGCTTCCATAGCGGCGCGGCGCTCTGCTAATACGTCGTCGCTCACACCAATGGAGATGCTGCGGTTTGGAATATCAATAGCAATGGCGTCGCCTTCTTCGACCAGACCAATAGCGCCGCCGCTGGCAGCTTCTGGCGATACATGGCCTATAGATAAACCCGAAGTACCGCCCGAGAAACGGCCATCCGTGATTAAGGCGCAAGCTTTACCTAAACCCATAGATTTTAAATAACTGGTTGGATACAACATTTCCTGCATGCCTGGGCCGCCTTTGGTCCTTCGTAGCGGATGATCACTACGTCGCCTGCAACAATTTTGCCGGCCAGAATGGCTTCTACAGAGCTGTCCTGGCTTTCAAAAATACGGGCGCGGCCGTTAAACACCAGGTTTTCTTTTTCCACACCAGCGGTTTTAACAATACAGCCGTTTGGCGCTATGTTGCCGTACAGCACAGCCAAACCGCCGTCTTGTGAATAGGCGTTTTCTTTGCTGCGGATACAACCTTCAGCGCGGTCGTCGTCCAGCGTTGGGTAACGGCAACTTTGTGAAAAAGCTTTAGTGGTACGAATACCAGCAGGGCCTGCGCGGAAGAAATCCAGCACCTGCTGATCTTTGGTTAAGGTGATATCAAAGCGGTTGATCACGTCCCCTAAAGAGCTGCCTGCGACATGAGGTGTGTCCGGGTTGAGTAAACCTGCGCGCAGCAGCTCGCCTAATATCGCAATCACACCACCGGCGCGGTGTACGTCTTCCATATGGTATTTTTGCGTGCTCGGCGCCACTTTGGATAAATGCGGCACCATACGGGATAAGCGGTCGATGTCGCTCATGCCAAAATCGACTTCTGCTTCAATAGCGGCGGCCAATAAATGCAGCACTGTATTGGTGGAACCGCCCATGGCGATATCCAGCATCATGGCGTTTTCGAAGGCGGTTTTATTGGCGATATTACGTGGTAAAGCGCTGGCGTCGTCTTGTTTATACCAGCGGTTGCATAAGTCCATAATGCGCGCACCTGCACTGATAAACAGCGCTTTACGGTCGCTATGAGTCGCCAGCATAGAACCATTGCCTGGTTGACCTAAACCTAAAGCTTCGACTAAACAGTTCATTGAGTTGGCGGTAAACATACCAGAGCACGAACCGCAGGTTGGGCAGGCGCTACGTTCAATTTTTTCGCTGTCTTCATCGCTGACATTTGGGTTAGCTGCCGACACCATAGCGTCGACTAAATCCAGTTTGATAATTTGGTCCGACAGTTTGGTTTTGCCTGCTTCCATAGGGCCACCAGAGACAAAAATGGCCGGGATATTCAGCCGAAGTGCCGCCATTAACATGCCTGGGGTGATTTTGTCGCAGTTGGAAATACAAACCATAGCGTCAGCGCAGTGGCCGTTGACCATATATTCCACCGAGTCGGCAATAATTTCGCGTGACGGCAAGCTATACAACATACCGCCGTGGCCCATGGCGATGCCGTCATCTATGGCGATGGTATTAAATTCTTTGGCGATACCGCCTGCGTCTTCAATAGCTTCAGCCACCAGTTTGCCTAAATCGCGTAAATGCACATGGCCAGGCACAAACTGGGTGAAGGAGTTCACTACGGCAATAATAGGTTTACCAAAGTCGGTATCTTTTACCCCTGTGGCACGCCATAAAGCACGGGCTCCCGCCATATTGCGGCCTTCGGTGGTAGTAGCGGATCTAAGCTTCGGCATCTCTTTATTACTCCAATTTGTTTGGTTCCCCTTCGTTCTTGGAACCGCAGCGTTGTTGACTTCGCTCCTCGCCCCAGTCACATAGACTGCTATGCTCCTGGGGTCTCGCTCGCTTGTCGCCTAGCTGCAATCCCAATTACTTTGGGGTGCAATTAACCTTCGTACTTGAAGCCACAGCGTTGTTGACTGCGTTCTCTCGCCCCAGTCACATAGACTACTATGCTCCTGGGGTCTCGTTCGCTTGTCGCCTAGCTGCGACTCCAATTACTTTGGTTATCGTTTGTTTAATGTTTAGCTCAGAGATTTACTTTGCTCTGAGCCTTATTTATTTGTCTTAAGTTTAGCGGCTTAAGCCCGCATTGAACCTGCTTTGGCTTGTGTTAGTTCAGACTCTACACAATCCAGATATTCGATATCGTATAACTTGTTTAACTGATTGGTCAGCAGGCTGATAGGTTTGTCGCTGACGATCGACAAAGTCACCAGCAAGCCGCTGAAATCGGCCATTGGTTTCATTTCCATACCGGCCACTTCAAAGCCACGGTAACGGGTGACCTGCAATAACCGCTCTAATACCACAGGTTGGTTTTTAGTCTGGATGGTTAAAACGTGGTTTGCAGTGCTCATTGGGCTTTCTCCGTTAACATATCCTGATTGGCTGCTCCTGGCGGTACTAAGGGCCAGACGTTGTCTGTTTCATCTATTCGAACGTGTAATAAGTATGGGCCTGGCCAGGTAAACATCGCTTCCAGCGCTGGTAACACTTCGTCTTTGCGGCTGATGCTATGGCCTGGTATGGCAAAAGCAGCAGCTAAAGAGACAAAATCCGGGTTGTCTGATAAATCGGTTTCGCTGTAGCGTTCGTTAAAAAACAGCTCCTGCCATTGTTTCACCATGCCTAAACGCTGGTTATCGACTATGACAATCTTTACCGGCAGACGGAAACGCTTGATGGTGCCCAGTTCCTGCACATTCATCATAAAAGAGCCGTCGCCGCTGACGGTGACTACTGTATCTTTTGGTCGGGCCAACTGTGCACCTATGGCTGCTGGTAAACCAAACCCCATAGTGCCTAAACCACCACTGCTTAAATGATTACGTGGATGGCTGAAGCTCATATGCTGCGCCACCCACATTTGGTGTTGGCCTACATCACAACACACCACAGCGTTATCCGGCATACGTTCGCTTAACTGTTTCAGCATTAAAGGCGCGAAGATACGCTCACCCGGATGATCATAACGCCAGCCGTGTTGCTGTTTCATAACCAAACAATGTTTTAACCAGTCTTCACAGTGAGTGGGTACTGACATCGCAGGCAACAGCTCGCGTAAATCCCCCAGCATGGCGCACTCAGCGCGGCGTAATTTGTGTAGCTCGGCCGGATCTATATCGATATGGATCACTTTGGCATCCGGTGCAAAAGCGGCCAGTTTGCCTGTAACACGGTCATCAAAACGGGCGCCTAAACAGATTAATAAATCGCATTGCTGCACCGCATGATTGGCGGCCTGAGTACCGTGCATACCTAACATGCCCAGGTAATAGGCATTAGATGGCGGTACTGTACCCATGGCTTTTAAGGTGGTCACCGAAGGCATTGGGCTAGTAGCTAAAAAGTCTTGCAGCTGCGCCACCGCATCAGCCATATGCACACCACCACCTATATAAGCGATAGGGCGCTTGGCGTTTTGGATTAATAAGCGAGCCTGCTCTAAAGCCGCAGCTGGTAAAAACTGCTGCTGAGCGGAAGCAGTATCTTCAACTAAACGTGGTTTAAACTGCACTTCAGCCAGTTGCACGTCTTTAGGAATATCGACCAACACAGGGCCTGGGCGACCTGACATTGCCAGTTCAAAAGCTTCGTTTAAGGTGTGTTCCAGTTCAGTCACGTCTGTCACCATAAAGCTGTGTTTAGTCACAGTCAGGCTTAAGCCTAAAACGTCTACTTCCTGAAACGCATCTGTGCCCATCACGGCTTGTGATACCTGACCTGTGATGGCGACTAAAGGCACTGAATCTAATAAAGCGTCGGCTAAGGAAGTGATCAGGTTAGTCGCACCAGGGCCAGAAGTGGCCATACAAACGCCAACTTTGCCTGAACTGCGAGCATAACCTATGGCAGAAAAAGCCCCACCCTGTTCATGACGGCACAGGTAGTGTTTGACTTTGCTCTGATACAGCGCGTCGTAGATTGGCATAATAGCTCCGCCAGGATAGCCGAAGATATGTTCGACTCCCTTTTGCTCCAGCAGCTTAATTACCAGTTCTGCGCCTTTCATGATCCTTCCCCTTTGCTCTTCGTACTTGAAGCTGCAGCTTTGTTGCTTCGCTCTTCGCCCCAGTCACATAGGACTACTATGCTCCTGGGGTCTCCTTCGCTTGCGGCCTCGCTGCAACATCAATTACTTTGAGCTCTAAATTCTTTATGTTGTTGTCAGTACAACAAAACCTGTTTCGAAATTTCCGGGGACCTTAAAACACAAAACCCCCGGACCTTTCGGTGCGGGGGTTTTGTTGAGAATTTTTTTGCTGCTTAAAATTCCAAACGCGAGCCCCCGCAGTGACTAATCACCACGACTACGAGGACCACAATAATGTTCAGAATAGAAGCTAAACGCATTTTTTAATTTTAACTCTAGTTGGTTAACTTTTGTTTCGGCGGTGTTTTTACGTTAGGTGCCGAAAATTTATGCCTATAGAAATAGCCGTCTAACCATCTTAAGTCAACAGATATTTTTGCTTTTGGCCGATTTTTGTAAAAAAATTACAAAAGCTGCATTTTTATGCAGAATAAGCCAGAATCTTAATCAGAGTGGCGTTGATTGTTGGTGTAATGGATCAATTAGAGCTGTTTGACTTACCCAATCCTTGTATTGGGGTCTGCGAAAACAACAGCAGAGGTTATTGCCTCGGCTGCTTGCGCTCGCGTGACGAACGCTTTAACTGGCATAACAAACCCGTGGAAGAACGCTCCCGTATTCTGAAATTACTGGAAAACCGCAGGATTAGACGTGATGCAGCACGGCTTGCTGGTAAGCCGGATCAGAGCCTGGAAGCGGATATAGGCTCTACCCCGGATATGTTTGGTTTCTGAAAACCTTTCTAAAAACCTCTCTAAACACAATCGAGGCTCAAACCCGCGCTGTTGGCACATTAGCGCAGTTGCTGCGGGGTCTTTGCCAGTTTTCAGTAACAATCTGCTCGGACTGTTTGACCAACTCACCAGCAATAAACTCGTACACCATAGCCAGATAGGCATAACCTATGGTTTCGTCTGAGCCTTCGTCGGTCAGGCAATGTTTGTAATCTTTGTCAGTGAGCGGCACTTTAATAGCACCGGTAAACCAGTTAGCTTTCAGCGGGTATTGTTTTTCGCTGAATAACAGCTGTGGATCTATGCTGGCGGTGGTCGTTTTGCAGTCACTTTGCAGCAGAGTATTTAAAAACAGCTGCTGACCTTTTAATTCCCACACCCCTTTATAACCACGCTGCTCTGCTTCACATTGCTGCTGGTTTTGCAGTTTCAGGCGAATTTCATCAGAAGCATACAGCTTTTCCAAAGGACTACTGTCGACGTCATGCGGTACACCATCGACAATAAACTGATCAGGCATATGGATAGCAGCATGGGTCACAATGCTGAACCACAACAACAGACTGATGCAAAAATAGCGCATTGAAGCTCCTTAGTTATGGTTGGTGAAGATTTGCGCCGGATAAGCAGACTAGCACGTTTGGTATCAGTTATAAGCACTCTTTAGTTGTAGTCTGAATTGACCAGTCCTTGCAACCAATAGATAAAAACTTTTAGCCTGCGGCTCAATTAGCGGGCTGTGACTCTGGCCAACCGAGACTTTATTTTACACTCAAGCCGAAGCAGAGATTGCACCTTAAGGCGCTGCTGGTTAGAGTGAACTTACCAAACCTGCAGAGACCTCGATTTTTGAGTCAGTCCCACAGCGCCTCCACTACTGAGTTGCAGCAACAGCTCAGCGACATCCGTCACAAGTTTACCAACTCGTTGTGGCGTAGCTTTGCGCTTATTGCACTGATAGCAGTCCCTTTGTCGGTATTACGCTCCTTCAATACAGGTTGGTTAGCTGTGTATACAGCGCATGTGGTAGTGGGAATTTTGCTGGTTTCTGGTGCTTTGATTTGCCATAAAATGCCACTGCGCTTAAAAGGTGCCTTGTTGATCATGGTGTTTTGGTCTGTTGGTCTGCCCGGTGCTTTAACTTTTGGTTTTGCTTCGCCGGGTATCTGGTGGCTGGTGTTAAGTTGTCTGGTGGCGCATGTGTTGTATCAGGCCAGAGTGGCGTTGCTTTTAGCTTTGGCCACTTTTCTGAGCATGATTGCTACTTCCTTTGGCTTTATGTCTGGCTATTTGGCTATTCCGGTTAGCATCAGCCGTTATGTCACAGATTCGGCTTCATGGGCCACTTATATCATCGTTAACTGCATTGTATTTTTTGTGGTGGTACGCACCTTTATCAGTTATACCGCGTCCTTACAAATCACGACCCAGCATCAGTTCCGGCAATGGATTGATGATTTGCCTATGGGTGTAGTGGTACTGGGAAAAGACCAGCAGCCCTATTATCACAACAAAGCAGCCAAAGAACTTTTGGGCCCTTCACCACAACAACCTTTGGCTTTTATTGCTGGTACAGACAAAATTTATCCGCCAGAGCAGATGCCCGCGACCAAGGCTTTATCCGGCGAAACCAGCCAGACTGAGGATATGGAAATTGAGCGTGATGGTGTTCGCCGTCATATGCAGGCCTGGGGTCGCCCTGGTTACAACGAACACGGTGATTTGACCTTTGGCATCGCAGTGTATGAGGATATCAGTGCTCGCAATCAGCTGGATTTACTGAAGAATCGTTTTGTCTCTACCGTCAGTCATGAGCTTCGCACCCCTTTAACTTCAATACACGGTGCTTTGGGTTTAATTCTGGGCAATGCCTTGGGTGAACCTGAACCTAAAATTCGCGCCATGCTGGAACTGGCTGAACAAAATAGCCAGCGGCTGATCAGGCTGATTAACGACATTCTGGATATGCAAAAAATTGAAGCAGGACAGATGAATTTCCATTTTGCTAAAGTGCAGCTACAACCTTTGTTGCACTGCGCTGTGGAACAAATGGCCGGTTATGCCGAACAGCATAAGGTGACGTTGGAGTTGGGTGCTGTACCTGATGATGTGTGGTTATGGGCTGATAGCAATCGCCTGATGCAGGTGCTGGCGAATTTATTATCCAACGCCGCTAAGTTTTCTTTTGCAGACTCCGTTGTCAAAATTCAGGTGCAGCATCTGAATGAGCAGGTTCGTATTGCGATCATTGACCAGGGCCAAGGCATAGACGAAGAATTTAAAGCTTTTATCTTCCGGCCTTTCAGCCAGTCCGACACCTCAGATGTGCGCAATTTTGGCGGCACAGGTTTAGGCTTGAGTATCAGCAAATC
>JAHIWM010000172.1 GCA_018815765.1 Gammaproteobacteria bacterium
GAAACCGATCAATACGCTTCTGATTTGACCGACGTGGGTGGTGATGCGACTTTAGGCGCGCAGAATATTACGGATGCCGCTGGTTTGGTGAACACCCGTTATAAGCCCGGCATTATAGGCCAGACCTACAGGGATTATCTGCCGCAGATGAACCTGAATTTTGCCATTACTGATAGTGACCAAATCCGCTTTGCGGCCGCTAAAGTGATGTCACGCCCGCCTATTGATCGTTTAGCGTCAAATACCAGCTACACCATTGATGCGCTGACAGGCCAGGTGAATGGTTCCAGTTCGAACAGTCCGTTTTTAAAGCCTTTTTATGCCACTCAGTATGATATTTCTTATGAGAAATACTTCACTGAAACAGACGGTGCTTTTGTTGCAGCAGTGTTTTATAAAGACATAGAGTCTTTTATCAACACCTTCACTATTACCGACTTTGATTTCGCTGCAGCAGGTTTCCCTATTCCACAGTATGTGCCAGGCACTGAGCCTGGTAATCCGGATGGTTTACCTCCGGTTGCTACTACTCCGGGCAATTACACCACCGCAGTAAATAATGATACAGGCGGTTATATCCGCGGTGCTGAGATTGCGTATACCCAGGTGCTTAAATTCCTGCCGTCTTTCTGGCAAGGCTTAGGCTTTAGTGGTAGCTATTCCTACACCGAAAGTGAAATCCAGCAGCAGGTCAGTCTGGGCGCTCAGACCATAGATATCACTTTGCCAGGTTTATCGAAAAACGTCATGACTGCCACAGTGTTTTGGGAATACGAAGGTTTTGAAACCCGCATCAGCGGTCGTTACCGCGACAATTTTGTGTCAGAACAGGTTGCTGTCGAAGCTCAGACCGTGAACTTTGATGGTGAAACCGTGATTGACTATCAGGCTTCTTACCAGATCAGCGATAACTTTGGGGTGCTGTTTCAGGTGAACAACCTGACAGACGAACCCACCAAAAGTTATTTTGGCGAAGAAGCCAATACCGGCACTATCCAGTTTTTTGGCCGCCAGTATTTTGTTGGCGCGAACTATACGTTCTGACCCGGGTGACGACTTCGGCACCCAGCCTCAGAGCGGGTGCTCATAACAAGAATTGATTGGAGCACGACTTATGTTTCAGATAACAAATAGCTTAAAGCTGGCCCTGTTAGGGCTGGCTGCGCTGACACTGGCTGCATGCGGCGGCGGCGGTGATTCAGTGGAAGGTGGTACTAAACTGCTGACCTGTAATGTGCCACAAATTCCGAATGCGACAGGCACAACCTGTATTGACCCACCTCCGATAAAATGCAAAGCGCCTACAGTGCCTGACGCTAAAAACGAGACTTGCATCGTTGGGGTGGACCCCAATGCTCCAGCCCCTGTGTTTTTTCCGGCTGCTGGTCAGGCAGTATTGTTTTACAAAAGATCAGACGGTAACTACGAAGGTTATCGCTTACATACCTGGAATAATGATGCCTGCTCTGCCTACAAAGACAGCTCGTTAGCGGCATCATGGGATAATGGTCTGGTGCACACAGCTGTTGATCCCAACTACGGCGCTTATTGGGTATTGGAACTCAAAGACGGCGTAGCTGGTGTTGCAGGAGCTTGTGGTAACTTCCTGATCCACCTTGGTACAGACGACGCGGGTAAAGAAATGGGCGGTGGCGATCAGAAGATGCCATTAGGTCCTAAATCGGATGAAAAATTTGCCCGGATGAATTTCACCTTTTCAGGTGTGAACTCGGTGTTTGAATTTCCCTTACTGGCTTTAGGAGTCTCTATCGCAAATTCCTCTGCTCACTGGCTGGATGCCAATACTTTTGTCTGGAATGTAGACCGCGCTATAGCCAGCAAAGTGCAGTTACACCATTCAGCGACAGCGAATCTGGCGATTGATGCAGATGACAAGTTAAACGGTGACACTGTACTGCTGGAAGAAACAGAGCTGACTGAACAGCAAAAAGCTATGGTTCCACATATAGCTAACTGGCCTGCATACCGCAGCAGCATGACAAAAGAACAAGTGAAGTCTGTCGTAAAAAATCAACTGGTGTTATCGGCTTTTGATGCAGACAATAAACTCGCTGCGGCCAGTTATGTACAAGCGGCTAAAGTGCTGGATGATTTGTATACCAGCGGTGAGGCTGACGCCAATGAAGCCACTTTAGGTGTTAGCTACGAAGCTAATGCGGTGAAGGTCGCAGTCTGGGCTCCAACAGCTCAGAATGTGGCATTAAAGCTCTATAACGCTGCAAAAACACTAACCTCCACTCAGGCTATGACTTTAGATACAGCTACAGGGATCTGGAGTTACAGCGGTACTAAGGCCACTCTGGATCGCAACTTCTATCGCTTTGAAGTAAAGGCCTATCATCCGGCCACTAAAAAAATAGAAACCGTTGAAAGCACAGACCC
>JAHIWM010000173.1 GCA_018815765.1 Gammaproteobacteria bacterium
AAAAGATGGTGGATGCTACTGGGATCGAACCAGTGACCCTCGCCTTGTAAGGGCGATGCTCTCCCAGCTGAGCTAAGCATCCTGGGGTATTCGGTTTTACATCACTTCTAAGAGTAGAAGGAGATGGTGGATGCTACTGGGATTAACCAGCCGCAGCCTCTTCTTTGTAAAGGGTGGCGATGCACTCTTTAAAAGATGGTGGATGCTACTGGGATCGAACCAGTGACCCTCGCCTTGTAAGGGCGATGCTCTCCCAGCTGAGCTAAGCATCCTGGGCATAACAACATGACTACAACGATTTAATCATCTCTTGGAGAATTTCAAAAAGATGGTGGATGCTACTGGGATTAACCCGATGACACCCTGTTCTTGTAAAGTGCGGCGATGCCTCTCTCTACTGAACTGACTACAACGATTCATCTAAATTGATGGTGGATGCTACTGGGATCGAACCAGTGACCCCCGCCTTGTAAGGGCGATGCTCTCCCGGCTGAGCTAAGCATCCATCGTGTGGTCGGCCGTCATTATAGGGGGCTCGGTTTTTGTGTCAATAATATTTTTAGCTTTGTGAACTGTATGCTTTAAAAGTAAGCAGTTAAATCTTTTCCTGCACAGCACCTTCGGCCGTGCAATCACAGCCTTGCATTGGTACAATAGCGCCCAATTTTTTGGCCTTCAGTGGATTCATTATGTCTATAGTTACTCGTTTCGCGCCAAGCCCTACAGGTTATCTGCACGTTGGTGGCGCCCGCACAGCTTTATACAGCTGGCTGCATGCACGTAAAACCGGCGGTACTTTTATCCTTCGTATTGAAGATACCGACTTAGAGCGTTCATCGCAGGAGTCTGTGGATGCCATTTTAGAAGGTATGGAATGGTTAGGTCTTGATTATGACGACGGCCCTTATTACCAAACCAAACGCTTTGATTTATATAAAGAAGTAGTTGCTCAACTGTTAGCTGAAGGCAAGGCTTACAAATGCTTCTGTACTGTTGAAGAAGTAGATGCGATGCGCGAAGCGCAAATGGCTGCTGGTGAAAAACCAAAATACAACGGCATGTGGCGTGATCGTACCGACCACCCAACAGACAAGCCTTATACCATTCGTTTTAAAAACCCGCTGGATGGCGTAGTGGTGATTGACGATTTAATCAAAGGTCGCATTGAAATTGCCAATGCTGAGCTGGACGATTTAATCATTGCCCGTAGTGACGGCACTCCAACTTATAACCTGACGGTTGTGGTCGACGACTGGAAAATGGGCATTACTCACGTCATTCGTGGTGACGACCATGTCAACAACACACCACGTCAGATGAATATTCTGGCCGCTTTAGGCGCAGAACTGCCGAAATACGCTCATGTGCCTATGATTTTAGGTGACGACGGCAAACGCTTATCCAAGCGTCATGGCGCTGTAGGTGTCATGCAATACCGTGACAACGGTTTCCTGCCAGAAGCTTTGATCAACTATTTAGTGCGTTTAGGCTGGTCTCATGGCGATCAGGAAATTTTCAGCAAAGAAGAACTGGTTCAGCTGTTTGACTTAAGCGACTGTAACCGTGCGCCTTCAGCTTTTAACACCGATAAGCTTGTTTGGTTAAACCAGCACTATATGAAAACTCTGTCACCAGAGTACGTTGCCAGCCATTTAGCCTGGCATGTGGCCGATCAGAAGCTGGATATCAGCACTGGCCCGGCCTTAGCTGAACTGGTGAAAGTGCAGGCAGAGCGGGTGAAAACCTTAAAAGAGCTGGTCGAAGTCAGTCGTTATTTCTACGAAGACTTCAGCGAGTTTGAAGAAAACGCTGCGAAAAAACACTTACGCCCTGTAGCCGCAGAACCTCTGGTTGCAGTTCAGGCAAAACTGGCTGAGCTGAATGATTGGTCGGTGGAAGCTTTACACAAAGCCATTAACGATGCCGCTGAAAGCTTAGGCTTAGGCATGGGTAAAGTAGGTATGCCTTTGCGTGTGGCTGTAACAGGCGGTGGTAACTCGCCAGCTTTGGACGCAACTTTGGCACTGATTGGCAAAGATCGGGTGTTAAAACGCATCAGCATGGCTCTGGACTACATCAGCAACAGAGCTTCTGAGCAATAAATCTGTAGGGGCGACCTTTATGGTCGCCCATCTCTGGTTAAATGCGATGTCGGAATGGGGTTATCCCCGCCCGTCTTGCATCAAAATCTGCGTCAGCAAGGCTGCATTCATTTGCAGCTGTCAAAATCATTTTCATTTGATAAGAAGGGTTATACAACATGCGTTTAGTCGTCGCATTGTCAGCGTTACTGTTGTGTTCAGCAGTCTCTGTTCAGGCACAGGAATTTCAGAAAAAACATGGCGAAGAAGAGGCTACCATTCCGCCTTGGGGTGGTGATATCGAAGTTGGTGTGGTGTTGAGCCGTGGTAACACTGAGGCGACAGCAGTACGTACCAATGCTGAATTAAAACATGAGCTGGAGGATTTCCGTAACAAATACTATATCCAGACCTTGTTGCAACGAAATACTCAAACCAACAGCGCTACAGGTGAAAAAGAAGACAACACCACAGGTCAGCGTGTTGGTGTTACAGCTCAAAGTAACTATAAGTTTTTCCGCTCAGACAGCAGTTTGTTTGGCCGTGCCGCTTATTTGAATGACCGCTTTGGTGCCTTCCGCGAGCAGTCTTCTGTGGCTGTGGGTTATGCCAATAGGTTATACGAAGAAGGGCAGAACTATTTAGACTTCGAAACTGGTCCCGGTATGGCATACGACAGACCATCCGAAGGCGAAAGTAACTCAGGTATGATTTGGTACGCCGCAGGTAACTTTGAGTATCACTTTTCAGAAACCAGTAAGTTTAAACAAACTCTGGAATACGCCATTTCATTAGATGGTCACAACACCAGCTACACCAGCCGTAGCGCCATCACAGCTCAAATCAACAACGAACTGGCGCTGCGTTTAAGCGTCAACATTAAGTATGACTCAGATGTAGGTGTGGATAAGAAAAGCACAGACTCTGAAACAGCAGCTTCAGTGGTGTATTCGTTCTAAAAATAATTCGGGTCAGAGTAAAATTAAACCCCTGGGTTTAATTTTACTCTGACCCGAATTAAATTAATTAGTGCAATACTCGGGCGCGCAAAGTTCCCGGAATCGACTTTAACTCGTTTAGGGCCAGTTCGTGGTCCAGTGAGTCGATGTCGATCACCACATAACCAATTTCTGCATTGGTTTGCAGATACTGACCCGAAATGTTGATGCCGTGTTTAGCAAAGGCTTCGTTGATTTTGGTCAGCATACCAGGTTGGTTTTTGTGGATATGCAGTAAACGTGAGCGGCCTCTGTGTTCTGGCAGCGACACTTCAGGGAAATTCACCGCTGACAAGGTAGAACCGTTGTCGCTGTATTTCACCATCTTACCTGCTACTTCAAAACCTATATTCTCCTGCGCTTCCTGAGTAGAACCACCAATATGTGGCGTCAGGATCACATTGTCGAATTCGCGCAGCGGGGATAAAAATTCTTCATCATTGCTGGTGGGTTCCACCGGGAATACGTCAATAGCAGCACCGGCCAGTTTTTTCGCTTTCATCACCTGGGCTAAAGCGTCGATATCGACCACAGTGCCACGGGAAGCGTTGATCAGAATGCTGCCTTGTTTCATCAGATCCAATTCAGCTTCGCCGATCATATTTTTGGTCTGAGCCGTTTCAGGCACATGCAAAGTGACTATGTCTGAAGTTTTCAGCAAAGTGCCAAAATCGACCTGGGTGGCATTACCTAATACCAGCTTGTCTTCGATATCGTAAAACTGCACACGCATACCGATGTTTTCCGCCATGATGCTCAGCTGAGTACCAATATGGCCGTAACCTATAATGCCTAAAGTTTTACCACGGGCTTCAAAAGACTGAGTTGCAGTTTTTTGCCAGACACCACGGTGCGCCGCCGCATTACGCTCCGGAATACCACGCAGCAGCATAATGATTTGGCCTAATACCAGTTCAGCCACAGAGCGGGTATTTGAAAAGGGGGCGTTAAATACCGGAATACCACGCATCAAAGCAGCGTCCAGATCCACCTGATTGGTACCGATACAGAAGCAGCCAACAGCGGCCAGTTTAGTGGCAGCGTCCAGCACTTTTTCGGTCAGTTGGGTGCGTGAACGAATACCAATAAAATGCACGTCACGGATTTTTTCAATCAGTTCAGCTTCATCCAAAGAGGTCTTCAGATACTCAATGTTGCTGTAACCCTGATTCTTAAAGCTCTGCACCGCACTTTGGTGCAAACCTTCCAGTAACAGGATCTTGATCTTGTCTTTGGGCAGCGAAAATTTTTCCATTTTACTTCTCTTTAACTTGTTGCAATTTAAATTCAGTTCACTGGATTTCAGTTTAAAACCAATGTGCCTTGGGCTGTTCCTACGAGAACGATATCTGCCGCGCGACGGGCAAAAATACCGTTGGTGACTACGCCGACCAGGTTGTTTATTTGTTGTTCTAATTCTTCTGGCTCTGTAATGCTAAGGCCATGCACATCTAAAATAATATTGCCGTTGTCGGTCACAACGTTTTCACGCCACACCGGACGACCACCTAATTTTTCCAGCTCACGCGTGACATAAGCACGGGCCATTGGAATGACTTCAACAGGTAAAGGGAATTTTCCGAGCACGTTTACTTGTTTGGTTTGATCGACAATACAGACAAACTTTTCGGCTACAGCTGCGACAATTTTTTCACGGGTCAGAGCTGCACCACCGCCTTTAATCATATGGTTTTGCGGGTTAATTTCGTCTGCGCCGTCTACGTACACACCAAAACTTTCCACGTCGTTTAAGTCCAGTACTTTAATGCCTAAAGCACGCATTTTTTCAGTGGATTGCACTGAACTGGAGACTGCACCTTTGATCTGATCTTTGATAGTGGCCAGCGCATCAATAAAGTGATTGACGGTGGAGCCAGTGCCCACACCCACAATAGTCTGAGGCGCTACATAATCCAATGCTGCCCAGGCGGCATTTTTTTTCATCTGATCTTGAGTCATAGGTCTACCGGAAAGTTTTTGAGCCACGTTTAGCCATACAGATGGATAGTAGCCGAAAAGGGGGATCGGGCAAAAGGGGCAAAAGGAAAAAGAACTTAAAGAATTTTAGAATTTACTTATTGTTCACTAAAACAGCGGAATTTGGTTGGTGTGCAGATGGCTGGTAACGGAATATCCCAGGCTTCGACTGGCACTGCATCCACTTGCTGGCAATCATGGGCTAAGCCGATTAATGCTGGTTTTTTCGCGCCAGAGCTTTTTGTATCAGAGCTAAGCTGGCTTAAGGTTCTGTCATAAAAGCCGCCACCCATGCCCAAACGTTGACCCTGTGAGTCAAAAGCAACAAGGGGTGTAAAAATCAGATCCAATTGCTCGACAGGGCATAACAGGCTGCAATTAAGCTCTGGCTCACTAATGCCAAACTGATTGGGTTTTAATAAAGTAACAGGACTATAAAGCTGAAACACCAGATAACCAGGTACGACAGGATGCAATAACGGCAGGTATAAGCTTTTGCCTTGTTGCCATAAGGCCTGAATTAGCGCAGTAGTGTCCAGCTCGCCATCATTGGTCAGGTATAACGCTATGTGCTGAGCTTGTTGTACTTCAGGGCGAGGCAGCAGTTGTTGCACTAAATCCAGGCTGGCCTGGTGCTGCTGTGCTGCAGATAACGACCGGCGCAAAGCACGAATATGCTGACGAAGCTCTTGGCGTGAAGTCAAAACACTGAACCTGAAGTTTTAAAGATTAACCGGACTATAAAACAGAAAGGGTTAACTGCAAAGCTGCGGTTTTAAGAACGAAGGATTTATCCAAAGTAATTGGAGTCGCAGGGCGGCGGCAAGTAAGCGAGTCCCCATGAGCATAGTTGTCCTATGTGATTGGGGTGAGCGTCGAAGCCAACAAAGCTGCGGCTTCAAGTACGAAGGATAAAAAGGTTCTCCGAATTGCCGTGTCAAGTATCAGCCCTTGAACCTAAGGTTCAAGGCGGGAGTCAGTTTGTCACCGTAGGCTTCTCGGTACGAGCCGAGCCTGCACAAAAGCAACAAGAAGGAGCCCCTAAAGTAAAACAATTATC
>JAHIWM010000174.1 GCA_018815765.1 Gammaproteobacteria bacterium
TGCGACAGCCAAGTCTAAATGAACCCACTCTATTTAGCAATAATTGCTATTTGCAGTATGGCGAGGAATTACCAAAGCTGAATTTTAAATTTACTGAGAGTCCATGACAGCACGATAAACAGCAGCATGGTGATCAGGCAACACAACAGCAGTGCGGACCAAAAACCAAATTTTTGATAAAGCCGGGGAAACAGTAAAAACATCGGTAGCGTAGGTAACACATACCAAAACGTATACCAGGCATGATTGGCTATTCGTTCAGGCTCCTGCTTCTCCACATAAAGCCAGATAAGCGTCAGTACAGTGACCGTTGGCAAAGCTGCAACCAGCCCACCCAGTTTATCGCTTCGTTTTGCCAACTCGGAAATAAGCACCACAAGCAGAGCAGTAATTGAATATTTTGCAATGAGCCAAAGCATTTGAGAAACCTCGGAATAACACAAATTAGAGCTGAAATGCTCAGCAGGCAAATTGCCGCAATTAGAACCTACTGTGGATATATTCTTAAAAGTATTTCTTGATGATATTGTAGGATAAAACTCTCTATTAATTCTATAGACCCATAATTTGCTTTTTTAAATTTTTCAAGTATAAAAATATAGTTAAATCAGTATGTTGCGTTTTGTTTTTTAGTGTGCATAATTCGCGAAAAATATGGTGTGAATTATGAATCTTTCCATCCTTCAGCTCAAATGGCTTGCGCTGAAAATCTTAAACCCAGAGAGTCTTGCTGCGGATCTGACCTTGGCATGCGCCGGGTATCAAATTGAGTTGTATCCCTATCAAATATCTGCAGCGTTATTCGCTATAGAACGTTTATCCAGTGGTGGCGTAATACTGGCCGATGAGGTTGGTCTTGGTAAAACTATTGAATCAGGGATCGTAATTAGTCATTTATGGGCTGAGCAGCAACGAAACATTCTTGTTGTTGCACCTTTGATGTTGTTGAGACAATGGGAAGGGAAACTCAGCGCTTGTTTTGACTTGCCTTGCAGAGTGATTGATAGCAGTTCTTTGCAGCAGATGGATAAATCTGACTACCTGAATGCATTTAAAGTCTGTAACAACCAGCCGAGCATCATCATTACCAGTTACGAAACAGCCGTTCGTTGCAGTGAGCATATTTCTGCAATGAGGTGGAACCTTGTGGTTATGGATGAAGCCCATCGCCTTCGAAATATGTACCAAAGGTCGCGTGGCAATATAGCCTCTAATCGTCATCTAGTTTTGCTGCAAGCTCTGGAGGGGTCGCCAAAACTCATGTTGACCGCAACACCTATACAAAATCGGGTGGCAGACATAGTTGCTATCACCAGTTTTATCAATCCATACCTACTAAGTGATGTAGATTTTAAACAGGACAATCTGGGCCAGATTAAATCTCAGCTTCAATACTATTGTCGACGAAACTTACGTGGCCCTTTGATAGAAACTGGCCAGTTGCGGATGTGCAATCGCTATGTTCATTTAATCGCTGTTTCCAGTATGGATCCACCTGAGCAGTTAGAGTATGTGAATGAGCTAATAGATCATTTTTGCCTGAATTTTTATTCGGTGGAGATTTTCGCTCTTATTAGAATTACGCTTTATCGGCTGTGGGGATCATCAACTCGCATTCTGCGTGCTTTCTTTAGCAAGTTTTGTCAGTCTGCCCTGCCAAGTGCTCATTTGTTGGAGCACACAAGCTTGGAGTCTGAGGAGTTTGATGCAGAACTTCAACAGCACATGACCTTGGCACTGAAAGATGATGTCGATATCGACGCTGCCACGGATCTGGCTGAGGAGATCATGGATGCATTGAAACTGATCACGCCAGAACCAAAGTTGGACATGTTGATACAGAGATTACCCGAGTTATTTTCTGATTTAAAAAGTCGAGGTCGGCCAGAAAAAATTATCATTTTTACCTGCTTTAAAGAAACTCAACAGTTGCTCCTTGAGAAGTTAATTACACTTGTCGGCGAGTCTCATGTTTTGACCTTGAATGGCTCAAATGATTGTGCCAAAAGCAATGCTGTATTTGAGCGCTGGTGGCGTGACGTCAAACATTGCGATCCCAAAGTGGCAAAGTCTCAGGTTAATATACGAGAGGCAATCAGTTGGTATTTTAAAGAGCATGGGAATATTCTGATCGCAACAGATGCCGCCTCTGAGGGACTTAACCTTCAATTCTGCTGCACGCTTATTAACTACGATTTGACCTGGAATCCACAAAGTTTAGAACAGCGGATTGGTAGGGTACATCGTATTGGGCAGTTGCATGACGTCAGTATCATTAATATGCAAAACTCTGACAATATGGCCGAGCGCCATATGCTGAATTTAATCGATTTGAAGTTAGGTCTATTTAATCAGATTTTTGATGCATCAGATGAAATAGCGGGTAAAACAGGTACTTTAGGTTTATACGAAGCCCATTTGGCGCTGTTAAAAAATTGCAGAACTCCTGCAGAGCTGGCCGGATTCTTTAATAAAGCATGGGAGGAATATAAGCCGCTTCAACAGGGCCAAGAACAGAGTGTGCGACTAAAGATGCATACCTATTTAAACCAAGAAATTGCCAGCCGCCTGGACTTTTCGCAGTTTGTCGATGAACAACAAGTCTACTTTCAAAAATTAAAACAATTTGTGAGTGGTTTTGCTACGCATTATGCAGTCCCTATTAGCGTTCAGGGCAATAGATTTTGTCATCAATCAGTTTGGTATGAATTGAGCCACAACGATGCATCGAAGGAATTATTTAAATCTGGACATCCGTTATTTGATCAATGGTTAACTAAAGCAACTGATGACCCAATTACAGAAGCAACAGTTCGTTTTATCCCTGACGCATTCGACGTCAGTGTGGCCGGACAACTTGATGATGTTCTGCGACGGACTGGAAAGATTTATCTTCAGCTTGTGCATTTAAGTAGTCTTTATGAAACTCGTTCTTTGGTTGTGCTCATAGCAAAAACCGATGCTGATGAATTTCTATTATCACTTGAGCTGGATCTATTGATGCAGGCGCCAGTGATTGAAATAGCTAACAGTCATGTTTTGTCGTCGACATTTCCAGATCCAAAGATCACTACACAACACCCAGCAGTGATCGAGGCGCTACAGCAATATCAGATACTTAAATCACATGAGGAAGAGCGTGCTCAGGTTACCTTTGATTTACAGACAAAACGGATTAAACATGAAGTAGATGCTGCACTTAAAGCCCGTGATGCAGCATCCATTAAACTTATGTCACTACAACCAGAGAGTTCCGAATACATCAAGTTGCAAGATAAAGTAGCGCAGCTCAGTCAAAGCGTTATAACGCTGAATGATGAATTTCAAGCCAAAATGACAAATATTCGGAACATCTATCAGAGGCGGATGGCTGAAATTAATCAACTGTTCGAAGTGTCCATCTCGCTTGAACCAGTTGGAGTGATGCACTGGGTCAACTAGGATTATCTACATTAATCAAAGATATACCTAAAGATGAGCAGACAGCATATGAAGATACTTTTCCCTAATGCTTTTTATGCTGGCAATTCACCCTAAAAGACCTAACTCACTGGCTTCATCGTTTGCGGCACTTCGACATCTGTGAAAAATAACTACGACATAACAGAACAGCCTAAAGGCTGGTGAGCCTGATTGGAATTGAGTTTTTGTTCCATCTACATGACTGGTACTACGGGCTAGTATTTTGATTTTATAGGGTGAGTGCTTTGATAAATGTAGTGCTTTTAATGAGATATCTTCACCGTTATTGTCAGTAATTTGCAGCATATCGATGAAAGGCAGAGTACCTTTGAATAATGGCATGTACCGCGTTAACTCGTCGGCAGTGACCAGAGTGATATGATTGTGCGTTGCATTAGTTCGTTGTAACACGAGTTCTGCCAGCTCTACTAGTGCTGACGTTTCAGTTGTTTTTTCATAAACACTGAGCAACTCACTGAACAAATGTCGATCATCACGATGATGTAATGCGGCTGGTAAAAATGCTCCCAGGCGCTCTTTACTAATATGGCGAGACTGATTTTTTCTGCTTTTCAGGTCAGCTAAATCCTGTGCAGTCTTGTGCCATTGACGTAATAATATTTCAGGCAACCTGTAATATGAAGCTACTTCCTGGACCGTTTTGCCGGATTCCAGTGTCAGTAACGACTGATAACACAGCTGTAAATCAGCAGTAATTTCTTTAACCTGTAAATATTTTGGTATTTGCATGGGCTGATAAGTTATACAGCGAGTCATTCGTTTTTTATTTGTCAGAGTGAAAAGATGACGGACCTGATTTTGCTCATCTTTCAGTTGTGCAAGTTTTCGTTCGGATGTACGGGTCAGTGTTTTTATCAGCCAGATGTCGATTGGCTGAGTTGACTGCCTAAAGTAGAGACCAGTTATAAACCCGCTTAGATGGATGTAGTTTTGGAATGTTGTTTCCGCGGACTCATGGCCTGCGAAATCGGCTAATAGCTGGTATTTGTTGGCGATATTTGCTCCAAAAAGACTTTGGCATATCTGTTCGCATTGCTTTTGGTTGTAACTCAGCAGATTTAATTGAAATGGCACTGATGAGTTAAACAGGATTTGATGGTGCAGCACTAAAAATAATCTACTGAGTGCGGTATGGCGAAAATGGTGAAACACCCATCGCGTATCGGGGCTTAATATTCTCAATAGGCTAGATATATAGGTACTTACAAAACCTTGATCCAGCTGTGTGTATGGATCCCCCTCAGCGTGGAATAATAATTGCTGAGTATGGTCACCTGCACTGGCACGTCTTCTTGCTAAAAAGTGATTGAAATGCAGATACTCTCCATCGGTTAACATGATGTTTATTGGCAATTGTCTTTTGCTGTAAACACTTTTGTTATTGCCATATTCGTTTGATCTGATCACGATTAACAACTGCTCCGAGGTTTCAATATCACATAGTTTTAATTTGAGTAATTCACTAATCCTTAATCCTAGTCGATAGGCAATAATAACCAGACTTATGAGTTGCTGTTTTACGCTAAGACTGAAATGCGATTGTTCAATGGTTTCACACAACGAGACAAACAGAGGTTCGCTGATAAAGCCCGCTCTTATATGAGGTATTAATTTTGTACCTTTACCAATTTTTGCAGATGGGTAGTTGAAGTACCGATTTAGATACTGGTGAAAATCTCCCAGCCGCCCTGAAATGTAATAGGTTTGTTTTTTCGGTGCGTCCGCCAGAATATTCTGATAAAGCAGTTCAAAGTCGCCAGAGTCAAAATTTGAGAGGTCTTTTGCTGCGGTATAATGTAAAAAAGCATAGAAAAATGTGCCAATGTACCTACGCAGTGAATTTGGAGAAATTGATTTTAGTTTATGGCAGCTCCAAGCTACTAAATGGCGCTCTGCAAGCGTTTCGGTTTCTATCTCTTGTAACTTCCGAATGACAGTTTCAGAGGTGACTTTTCGATTAGGAGGAGCCGCAACAGCTTGCTTCAACGCTTCAAAGACGTTGCTTTTTGTTTTTGAATTTTGCTTATCTACGCTGAGTTGTCTGGCTACTATGTTTATTTGTCCATTTTTCTTACCAACGGGTGCTTCAATTAAGTCTCTCCACACGCTATTAGGCAAACTACAACTTGATATGCCACCTGAATGCAAACGCTTGAGAGTATGATCCAGCCCTGAAAAATGTTCTTGAACATATAAGGAAACCGAAAACCATTTTTTCAAAGGCGGATTTTTAAGTCCCAGTAGCTCCAGTACATTGCTTAGTTTTTCGTGAATACTGGTAGAAGTAAACTCATCTGCCGTTAGGTGTATGTAGTGGCTCTGTTCCGCCCAATCGTTTAGTAAAAGTGCCGTGATCGGGTGCAAAAACAATAAGGTTTCATTTGATGGTATGCCGCCAGAGATAGAGTTGGTATATGCGGGGTCATCCGTTATTTTTAATGCCATCCAGTACAGGTTTTCTGCGCGGTGAACTGGACATGGTTTTTTTATTTCTGCCAAGAATGCGTTCATTTGCGCGATTTCATGAATGCCTGAGTGCATGATCGCGGATGCACATAACATAGTGAGTAGCAGATCTTTTGCTGAAATACTGTTAGCTGGCTTCTGCAGTAGTCTTGAGTTTGAATCACAAAAAATTGCATCATGCATAACTTGAAGCTGATTTTTTGTTTTAAAAAACTCAGGCGATTGATCGTTTGGCTCAACTTTTGTTAACCCATCAAAAGGCATTAAATGTTCCAAACCTGGTCTTTGACCTAAGATTTCCAGCATTCTTGTCATCACAGACGATCTTAACTGCTGTGGTGTTTGATGGTGTTCAAACATGGTTTGGATAACCTTTTTAGCCATATCTTTGCTGTCCAGCTGGTCTAGGGCTATTTTTTTTATCAGTTTTTGAGCGTGGCTATTAATAATTCGCTGGTCATTTTTTCGTTCTAGGCGGCGTGATTGAATGCTCATGACGACCTCGGCTTAATAGCCAGCGTGGTCATCCAGCCGTTAATAATGTTGGTTATTTTTATTAATTCGGTATCACCCAGGCCATCACATAAGCTGCTCACATTTTGATGATGGCCAACAAAATGATCTACTGCAGCAGCATTCAGCTGGCCAGTAGAAATGAGCCTGGACAAGTAGGTCCTTAGTTGATGACGCTGCCAATTGCTATTAGCGTGGTTAAACAGAGCAAGAAAGTGATGTTCTTCATCTTCTCGTCTATGTATTGTCGACAAATAACATTGAACAAAGTGTCGCATTTTCTGCTGAATGCTGGATACGCTAACTTCTTCTATCCCGCCTTTGCCGTCAATCCAGTAAAACAACGCTTTTTTGCTTGTCAGCGCTGCAATCGCACGCTCTTGCTCACTATTATTTATGGTTGGGAGTTTTGCTCTGTTTTGGAGTTTCTGTAGATAATAGCCGAGTTGCTCCTGAGCTATTTTGGGTAGCGGAATGACTCTTTTTGAATCATCGCCTTTATCCAGAATTGTGCACCAAGCAAGCTTGTTATCAAAGAAGTCCCTTGATTCAAAGGGCTGATTAACCGGTCTGTGGCCGGTTGATAGAAACAACATGCAGAGCGTATACAGCACGAAATTGTTAAATGGTAGGTCGAATTTTTCGCCGTGTTTTCTCAAAATTTTAAACAGTAGTTGGATGGATTCATCAGGCAAGCATTGCATTGATCCTATTTTTACATCATGCGGTATGACCGCATTTAAAAACTTAAGGCCAGTTAATTCTGATAGATGACCAAAATAAGGGCTACGTTGCTGGTGTAAATCAATCAACTCTAAAGATGTGTAGTAAATGCCGCTGTGCTTTTTGGGGCTAGATCCACTCAGCAGAGTGATCAGTGCATTATCAACGCCTATTTTTTTTAGGAAATTAGATTGATAGTCGGTGATCTGGGTGATGAAAACTGACAGCTGATTCCGCTTATTAAACGCTCTGATAAATTCTTGTAGCATTTTATAGGTCGGAATTTTTCCAAGGCGGAAAGTTGCAGGTAACATGAAAGGGACGGGCAACTGAAATTGTTCATTACTGAATTGTTGCGCTGTTGGAGCTTGGTTCGATTTTGCAATGTGGAGTTGGTAGCTTACGTACAGCAAACCATCTCTATAGTCGAATAGCGATAGAGGTTTATCTGGTTGGTTGATGAATTCTTTAGGGATTCCAATGCCACCGACAAGTAAACCTAAGACATAAATACCTGAAATGTCATCAACCTGATCTTGTGATGAGAGGCAGTAATTTACCAGAAGTTTCACAGAGTGCTCTGTTAGTCCTGCCTTGTATTGAAAACCTGTAGGCAGTTTACGTGCGTTTAATGTGCCAAAAGCATCAGGCATTACATTTGTGGTTATTTTTGTGTTTCTATTCCGAGTAACCAATTCAGTTTCGCCAATCCAGTAATCAAACAGGATGGCATAAAGTTTCAGACCGTTAGGATTTTTTGAGATGCCGCGGGATGTTTTGTTGTTAGCAATAAATGTAGTGAGTGATTTCCTAAGCCACGCTGCATCCAGGCTGATCGCTGATGCATTTTTGTCATTGAGGTCCTGAAGTATCCTCCTGTGCCCTTTTGCAAATTGGTTGAGGTCGTTAAATGCGGCTCTCACACATGATGGAATTATGTTTTGATAGATATCCCAATTACAAATTACCTGAATAAGCATATGCATCAGGGCTTTATATAATGGATTGTTGTCAGGTAACGGTCGGGTGAGGACGTATAGATATAGGCTATCCGTAGTCTTTTTATCATTACTAATTTGCTGATGTAGCTCTTGCGCGGTTTTCCATCTGTAAGTTTTGTTGTCAACAAAACTGATAGCTACAATTTCGGTATCAGACAAATAGTGGCTCAGTATTTCGAGCAAAATATTAGTAACGCTGTGGCCCTGGTAGTGTGTGAAATCGGGAAGCTGAACGAGTAAACTCATTTTCGACCTCCAAATTTGTTTTTCTTAGTACCATAATTTTTGAACTGGCTGTAGGCGACATCTGAGTTATCATTTTTACCTGAACAAAAATAGTCACATAGATCGCGGGCGCTTAATTTTAAATTGGGGCCGAGGGAACAGTGATTGTTCAGCTGCACTGCTAATGTGTTTGATTTGAGTAATGGCTGCGAGTTTTTATTACCAAAAGCCAGGAGCATCAGGTTATAGACCAAAGCACCGGGTTCATCAGAAAATCTATGTTGTAGTAACCGCAATACCTCATTTGCCAAATAGGTATCTATTTGCTCTTCATTGATTTTGATTGAGAGCAGACTCGACTGCTGCTGTTCGGATTGTAGCTGCTCATTAGTTAATAGCGAGTCAAGAGGGCCAACCGCAGATAACGATTTCGTATATGGTTTCTCACATAAAACCAGTGGACCGTTGCTCAGGCGGAGTCTCGTCATCAGATCAAAATCAAAACAACGAAGTGAACTTAAAGCAGCAAATACCTCGCAAGTTTTTGGGTGTATTTCCAAGTTCTGCATTTTTTGAGCGACTACATCGGTCTGCTCGGTAACTGGATTACTCATAACAAAATCTCAATATTTGAAATAATGTTATAGATGTAAAAATAAGGTGTCAATAAATTTTTTTTATTAAATTATTGATTTATAATGGTTATTTGATTTTTATTGTTTTTTTAGATATAAATTTTTTCATTCATAATTTGTTCAATTAATGGCTGCCAACAGTTTGTTGTTCTGCACTCCTGAAATAAATTATGCGAAACTTTCATTGAAATTCTGTATTTGCTACAGTAATCAAATGCGCACCATATTCACTCTTATGCTTTGCTTTTTCGTGGCCTGCCAAGGCTTCGCGGCCCCCTTTACACCTGCAAAACCTTGCCCAATGATGAAAAATGTCAGTGAATCGTCCGTTGAGAACGATGAAATGACTACCCCCGTTGCGGATTGCTGTCATGATGCCCAAACAATTGCTATGACCGGCAAGCTCTGTAAAGCCGATACCTCCTGTAGCACTGCAACTGCTTGCATTTTATTTGCATCTTACGATTATCCTTTAGCTTTGAAGCTCCCCGACCCTCTATCAGCCAAAACAAACATGACTGCCAGTCGTAATCCGTCCAGTCATTGGCGGCCTCCTTCTATTCAGTAATCCCATCTAGCCAGGAATGTGGTTGTTGACCAATACAGGCAACAGCTTTTTAACCGGGCTTGCAGAGCCTGGGCGAAGATCATTGATGGAATTACGTAAATGCATTCAGTTTTTACATCGGGCGTCAGGGGGTCTCTGTTATCTCCAATTCGCCACTATGGGCTCTGCCCAAACAGATCCGTTATCAGTGCTTGCTTGTTGCTTTGTTTCACCAATGTTGCAGCTGCGCAATCATCTGCAACAGCACTGACTCTGCAAGCTGCTTTGGAGCTTGCTGAAAGCCGTTCTGCAACACTTCAGGCTCAGGATTCAGTGAAACGAGCTGCACGTGAGATGGCCCTTTCCGCATCCCGGCTGCCTGCTCCTGTGCTGCGTTTGTCTGTAGACAATCTACCTGTCGAAGGAGCCATGCGCTACAGTCTGGCAGAGGATTTCATGACCATGCGTTCAGTCAGCTTGATGCAGACTTTTACAGCAGCTGATAAACGTCAGGCGCGCAGTGTTCGTTATGAACGCGAAGCTGAGGCAGCATCCTCTGAGCAATCATTACTTAAAGCATGGCTACTCACCCAAACAGCCAAGGCCTGGTTAGCTCGCTATTATCAAGAGCAAATGCTCGAACTGTTGCAACGTCAGTGTGACGAAGCCAAAGGGGTGAGTGAGGCTATTGAATCCTCTTATAGTGCTGGTCGTCATAGTCAGGCTGACGTCCTGGCGGCGCACTCTGCAGTTGCACAAATCGATAACCGAATGCTGGAGGCGAGGGCGGAACTCAGCATTATTGAGGCACTTTTGCAACGTTGGATTGGTGACGCGGCTTCAGGCCCACTTGCCCCCCCGCCCCGCATTGACAGTACTCGTCTTGTAGCACACCAGTTAGCAGATGACATTGATTTGCATCCGGATGTCGCCGTGATGAATGCCCGTGAGCGTATTGCGCTGGCGGATGTCGACCTGGCTGAGCTGGAAAAAGATGCTGATTGGAGCTGGTCTCTTATGTACAGCAAGAGAGGCAGTCAGTTTGGCGATATGGTATCGCTTGGCGTGTCCATCCCTCTGCAGTGGGATCAGGCGAACAAGCAAGACAGAGAAGTTGCAGCCAGACTTGCGCAAGTTGAACAAGTGCGTTTTGAGCGCGAAGAATTGCGGCGTGAGCACCTTTTTGAGACTCAAAGACTCCTTGTCAACTGGCGCAGCAACCTGACCCGCCTGGAGAACTACAACACGAGGTTGATCCCGTTGGCAACCCAGCGCGTTGACGCTTTAATTGCTGCATTTCGTGGCGGCAAGTCATCTTTGGCAGAAGTACTTGAAGCTCAGCGAATGCTGATCGACACCCAGTTGGACAAGCTAGGTCTTGAAAAACAGACGGCTGCCTGGTGGGCTGAACTGGAATTTCTTATTCCCCGCGACCCCAGCAGACCAGCCAACTCATACCATCCGTCTAATCACTCAGCTGAGGAGACTTTGCCATGACCAACAAAACTATCCTGCTCATCGTAGTGATAACAGCCGGGCTCATGGCCGGGGGACTAAGTTTCTATCAATTAGGTTTCAGCAATGGAGAGACGCATGCATTAAATGCCGGGTCCGCAGAAGCCAAAAAAACAGCAACAACCCAAGTCGTTGACCCCTCAAGCTGGGGGATCTCTGAAGGTGAGGTTGCCTCGAAGCGCCATATTGAAGCAGGGCTTAAGGCCGGAGATATAGATCCCGTCACAGAGCGAAAAATTCTCTATTACCACGATCCTATGGTTCCGGGGAACAAGTTTGAGGCGCCGGGAAAATCTCCCTTTATGGATATGATGTTAGTACCGACTTACGCTGGAGCCGAAAGCTCAGACAACAGTACAGTCTCCGTCAGCTCGCGTATTCAACAGAATCTGGGCGTGCGGACTGGTGAAGTGATGTGGGCTCAATGGACTACTGAACTATCAGCTGTAGGCACAGTGGCGTGGAATGACCGTAGCCAGTTTGCGGTGCAGGCTCGTGCAACCGGCTTTGTAGAGAAGCTACATGTCCGCACAGCATTAGATCCGGTTCGCAAGGGACAGCCATTGCTGGAGCTCTATGTACCGGACTGGATAGCAGCGCAGGAGGATTACCTGACCACTCTGGCTTTGAAAACAGAGGGGCTGGAGAGGCTTACTCAAGCTGCCTTGCTGCGCATGCGTCAGGCGGGTATGACCGAAACTCAGATCCGCCTGGTAAAAAGCACAAGGCAGGTTCATGCCCGTATCACGCTCAGCGCTCCGGCCAGTGGTGTTATCACGGAATTGATGGTTCGTGACGGATCCACAGTCACTATGGGGACGCCGCTTATGCGCATCAACAGTCTTTCGAGTCTGTGGGTTGAAGCTGAAATACCGGAAAGTCTGACCGCTCAGGTGAGGGTTGGCTCAGAAGTTGAGGCACACACTGCTGCGTTACCAGCAGAATTGTTCCGTGGTCAGGTGCAAGCCTTATTGCCCGAGATCAATCCAACGACCCGCACACGTAAAGCCCGGATGGTGCTGGATAACCCGCACGAATTGTTGGTGCCAGGCATGTTTATGCAGATGAAACTCAGCGGCGGATCAGCCCGCACTGTGTTGGTCGTGCCGTCAGAGGCGCTGGTACGTACCGGTCAACGAACCCTTGTTATTGGGGTTGAAAATGAAGCCTTTCGTCCGTTCGAAGTGCGTATTGGTCACGAACAAAATGGTCAGACTGAAATTTTGTCAGGATTAAAGCAAGGCCAAAAAATTGTGCTTTCCGGCCAGTTCCTTATCGACTCTGAAGCCAACTTAAAAGGTGTTGAAGGCCGTTGGTCTTTAGACAAGAAACAAGGTTCAGTAAAACCAGCGGCTCAAAGCTACCACACAACCGCATTAGTGGAAGCAGTGGCCGATGAAGCCCTTACGCTGACGCATCCGGAAATACCGGCATTAAAATGGCCTGGCATGACGATGGATTTCAGGCTGGCTCCTGATCACTCATCCATCAAACCTGAGGTGGGTAGCAAGATACAGATTGAGTTTCTCCTGCCGGAGGACGAAGCGCCACTGATCATCCAATGGCAACCAGAACACAACAAGGCAAACGGAGGTGAGCAATGATTGCCCGTTTGATCCACTGGTCGATTAGCAACCGCATTCTGGTTTTGCTCGCCACCTTGCTAATAGCTGCATGGGGTGTCATCTCTTTGCTTCGTACGCCGCTGGATGCTTTGCCAGATCTGTCGGACACTCAGGTGATCGTCCGTACCAGTTGGCCAGGGCAAGCGCCACAGCTGATTGAAAACCAGATCACTTATCCGATAACGACCACTATGTTGTCAGTGCCTGGGGCGCGGGTGGTGCGTGGTTATTCGTTTTTTGGCGACAGTTATGTGTATGTGTTGTTCGAAGATGGGACTGATCTCTACTGGGCTCGTTCACGGGTCCTTGAATATCTCAATCAGGTGCAATCCCGGTTACCTCCGGGCGCAAGCTCATCGCTTGGTCCTGATGCGACAGGGGTAGGCTGGATTTACCAGTACGCACTGATCGACCGCTCTGGTCAGCAGGATCTGGCCCAGCTGCGCAGTGTGCAAGACTGGTTTCTCAAGTTTGAATTAAAGACAGTACCCGGAGTGGCTGAAGTCGCCACCATCGGTGGCATGGTACGGCAGTATCAGGTGGTGCTGAACCCGGACAAACTTGCTGCTTATCGTATTCCTGTAGGACAAGTGATTGACGCCATCCGCCGGGCTAATCAGGAATCGGGTGGATCGGTACTGGAAATGGGCGAGGCCGAGTTTATGGTACGAGCCTCAGGCTACCTGCAAACATTGGACGACTTTCGTGCTATTCCACTGACAACAACGGATGCAGGAGTATCGGTTTTGCTGGGTGACGTTGCCCATGTTCAGATAGGGCCAGAGATGCGCAGGGGGATCGGCGAGCTGGACGGTGAGGGCGAAGCCGTTGGGGGCGTGATTATTATGCGCTCCGGTGAAAACGCCTTAGCCACCATAGCGGCGGTCAAAACAAAATTGGCGATGTTGAAGAAGAGCCTGCCGCCCGGTGTGGAAATAGTGCCGACTTATGATCGCTCCGGACTGATTGAAAGAGCCATAGCTAATCTTAGCTTCAAACTGCTTGAGGAGTTTGCTGTTGTTGCTGTCGTTTGTGCGCTGTTTTTATTCCATTTCCGATCGGCTTTGGTGGCTATTGTCTCTTTGCCTTTAGGTATTCTGGCCGCATTTATTGTGATGCATTGGCAAGGGGTCAATGCCAACATTATGTCATTGGGCGGCATTGCCATTGCCATAGGTGCTATGGTTGACGCTGCTGTGGTAATGATTGAAAACGCTCATAAACATCTGGAGAAATGGCATCAGGATCATCCTGGTGGGGAGTTGCTGCACGGCGAAACTCGTTGGCGGGTTATCGTCGATGCAGCTGCAGAGGTAGGTCCTGCGCTGTTTTTTTCTCTATTGATCATTACCTTGTCTTTTGTGCCGGTTTTTACATTAGAGGCACAAGAAGGACGGCTTTTTTCGCCGCTGGCCTTTACTAAAACCTATGCTATGGCAGCCAGTGCTGGTCTGGCGGTCACTTTGATCCCCGTACTAATGGGCTACCTGATCCGCGGCCGGATCCCTGCTGAGCAAAAGAATCCGCTTAATCGTTGGTTAAGCGCTGCTTACCGCCCTTTACTCAATGTGGTATTGCGTTTTCCCTGGAGCACCATTGTATTTTCCTTTGTGGTTTTTGTGGCCAGTTTATGGCCATTGCAGCATCTTGGCACTGAATTTATGCCGCCTCTTGACGAAGGTGATCTGTTGTATATGCCAACGGCACTTCCTGGCCTGTCCGTCAGTAAAGCTGCACAGTTACTGCAGCAAACCGATCGTCTGATCAAAACAGTACCCGAAGTTGCCAGTGTATACGGAAAAGCGGGCAGAGCAGATACTGCAACGGATCCAGCACCGCTGGTTATGTTTGAAACCACCATTCAGTTTAAGCCCAAAAGCGAATGGCGTTCAGGGATGACGGCGGAAAAAATCATTGAAGAACTGGACAGAACAGTGCGGGTGCCGGGCCTGACGAATATCTGGATCCCTCCGATCCGTAACCGTATCGATATGCTGGCAACTGGTATCAAAAGTCCGGTAGGGGTGAAGGTGTTGGGCAGCGATCTTTCGGTGATTAATCAACTGACAAAAGAGATTGAGCAAAAGGTTAAACAGATACCCGGAGTAACTAGCGCTTTTGCAGAGCGTTTGACCGGAGGACGTTATGTTGATATCGATATCCAGCGCGAGCGGGCGGCTCGTTATGGACTGAATATCGCTGACGTCCAGTTGATTGTCGCCAGTGCTGTGGGCGGGATGAACATTGGCGAAACTATTGAAGGGCTGCAGCGTTACCCCATCAACCTTCGTTACCCACGTGAGGTCCGGGATTCACTAGCGCTGTTACGCAGTTTGCCTATTGTTACACCTAAAGGGCAGCAACTGATACTTAGTGATGTAGCAGACATTCGTATCGAGGATGGGCCACCTATGCTGCGTAGTGAGAACGCCCGTTTGGCTGGCTTTGTGTATGTGGACCTGCGTGGTCGCGACCTGGGCAGCGCGGTACTGGAGATGCAGCAGGCTGTGGCTGAGCAGGTCAAATTACCACCAGGTTACTCGGTGTCTTGGTCAGGACAATTCGAATTTCTTGAACGAGCCACAGAGAAGCTAAAGCTGGTTGTGCCCTTCACTTTGCTGATCATTTTTATCCTGCTTTACCTGACCTTTAAGCATTTTGCTGAGGCTTTGCTATTGATGGCAACCTTGCCCTTTGCACTGGTCGGCGGGATCTGGTTGTTGTTCGGCCTTGGCCATAATCTTTCTGTTGCTGGCGTAGTGGGTTTTATCGCCCTCGCCGGAGTGGCAGCCGAATTTGGAGTGATCATGCTGCTTTACCTTAAACAGGCGTGGCGGGCAAGAACTGACCAAGATCAAACCAGCGAAGCTGATTTGCTGGACGCCATTCGTGAAGGTGCAGTGTTACGTGTGCGGCCCAAAGCCATGACTGTTGCTGTGATCCTGGCTGGTCTTCTACCCATTCTATGGGGAGCTGGCACTGGCAGTGAGATTATGCAGCGGATTGCGGCCCCTATGGTCGGCGGAATGATTTCTGCGCCGCTGCTGTCGATGTTTGTGATCCCAGCAGCTTATTACCTGATGTATCGGCCTCGTCGAGGACCGCATGTAAAAGTCTAAGACACACAACTCCCAATGATAGTAGCGTCCAGCCTCAGATTAAATCAGAGGCTGGTTTTTTAGCGCCTTTGCAATAGTCACATTTTACATGAATATCCTCTGACAGCTACATAGACGCTACTATGCTATTACTCTGTTCAGGCATTGCGACGCAGCGATGTTGATGGACAGAACCATAGCCCATTTTGTTCACATTTAAACGAAGTGGGTGAAGATAGGTTGAACTTTTATGCAAACAGCTTTATCTTAGTAAGGAATCAACCTAGAGTATTTTCATGCTTCGTCAAACTTGGGTCATCATTGCATTGTTAAGTCTGTTTCTTCTGAAGGGAACGGGCCTTTATGCTATGGTGCATTGCCAGACGGTTCCTGCAAATGTTGAAGAAAGTATGATGACACATCATCAAGGTGTGACTACGGAACATGGTCATGCGAATGCTTCACAGGTTTCGGATACAAATGCCCTCTTTGATACGGATTTAGCCAGCGTTTGTCAGGCATGTGATGACTGCTGTACTATCCACTGTGTTGCCTTTCCCGCCACCCCCGAAGTATCAGTCAGTGATACTCATGACAAAGTTCTTCAATACACTTATTTCCATTCCAGCGCCATTGTTCCGGCTCAGGAACGACCACCTAAATTTGCTTAATCTTCACGACTAACGACATTAGCCGAGTTATCCACAGGCAACTTTGAACTTCATTGTTAGCTGCTCGGCTAAACTGTTTTAATTTCAGTTTGAAGAGAACTTTGGTATGACAACTAAACGATTTATGTGTTGGGGGAAATCCCCAACTCTGTTCGCGCTATCTGCATTATCGCTGTTATCAAGCCTAGAGGCTGAAGAGCTACCTGTGCCTGAGTCATTGCGATCTGATGCGCAGGGCTTGGCCATCATTTACGTACCGGTCGATGCCATTCAAGTCAAATCCCCTGCGGTATCGCCCTGGAAACAGACAAATCAGCGTGTCGGAGAAATTGGCGGCTGGATGTTTTATGCCACTGAAGCAAGTTCAGATGGCGAGGACCCGCATAAAGCAGACCAAAAGCCAACATCGAAAAACCATGAGGGGCACAAGTAATGCGAGTGCATACAAACAAGGTCAATACAATAAAGCTTCCATCGCTAAAAGCATCGTTCCTCGCCGTAAGCATAGTGTTTATCCTGTCAGGCTGTGCGGTTGATCCAGGAAATAGCGTTGATGCAATTCAAAACGAAATTGCCAGCATAGCACCTACACCTTTAACGCTTATTCAAGGCGATGAGCAACAACGAAGTGTCGACAAGAGGGTCAATGCTCTATTGCTGCAGCCTCTGACTTTAGACACCGCAGTCGAAATTGCGACCCTCAACAACAAGTCGATACAAGCGGCACTTTTCACCTTGGGGATCTCCGCTGTTGAATTGCAGCAGGCGACACAACTGCCGAATCCTGGCATAACGCTTACACGCAGCACTTCAGATGGATCGTATTCCACTGAGTTGGAATTTGGTCTCAATCTGTTATCTCTTTTGACGTTACCAAAAGTTCGTGAGATTGAAAATCAGCGCTTTTTGCAGGAAAGATTAAAGACTGCACAAGAAATCGCAAGCATGATCAACGACACGAAAATTGCGTACTGGAATGCAGTCGCTGCCCGCGAGGTATTACGCTATATAGAAAAAGTGCATACCACGACGCAAGCCAGCGCGGAACTCGCGAAACGAATGACCGCTGTAGGCAATTTCAGCAAACTGGATTACTTGCGTGAGCAAGGACAGCTGAGTGACGCCACCTTAAACTTAGTGATGGCCCAACAAGCTGTTTACTCAAGTACCGAACAATTGAACCGTTTGTTGGGATTGTGGAGCAGCTCTCAAACCGTTCAGCTACCAGAGCGCTTACCTGAACTTCCGGCAGAGATCAAACAAATCGATGCAATCGAGGCAAACGCCTTGGAACGACGGCTGGATGTAAAACTGGCCAAAATGAAGCTGCAGATGATTGCCAACAATGCGGGGTTAACCAAAGCCACTCGTTTTATCAATGCGTTCGATCTTGATGTCGGTGGTAACACAAAAGACAGTAGTGAAAGAAGTTACAGCGCGTCACTGGAGTTACCTATTTTTGATTGGGGGAACTATCGAACCAGAAAAGTCGAAGCAGAGTATTGGCAAGCTTTTAATGAAGCTGCAGCTACGGGGGTAAACGCCCGCTCAGAAATAAGAGAAAACTATCTACACTACCGCTCAACGTATGATGTTGCAGCACACTACAAAAACACTGTATTGCCGATCCAGAAACAAATCGCTGAAGAAAATCAGCTGCGTTACAACGGTATGTTTATCAGTGTATTTGAGCTTATTGCAGATGCCCGGACTCAAATTTCAGCAGTCACTGGCTATGTAAATGCAACAAAAGACTTTTGGGTGGCTAAATCCCAGTTAGATCTGGCCTTGATTGGCACTCCAGCCGTTGTTGACAACACTGACCAAACTAAAGCCGCGGCCAACGCCGAAAGCGCAGACCATTAAGGAGTTCTTATGTATTCTCGTCGTGATTTACTCAAAGGCTTGGGTGCTATTGCCGCTGGCGTTGGTATTGCCTCCGTCAGTCGCTCAGCTCTTGCGGGTGTACCTGAGGTTGTCAATCAAACATCGCCAGATACCATGCCACCGTTGATGCCTTCAAGCGGAAGACCATATAACCCTGTGGTTACACTCAATGGCTGGACTTTGCCATGGAGAATGAATAACGGAGTGAAAGAGTTTCATTTGGTCGCAGAGCCTGTGGTGCGGGAGCTGGCTCCAGGAATGAAAGCACACTTATGGGGCTACAATGGTCAGTCTCCTGGCCCGACAATTGAAGTCGTTGAAGGGGACAGAGTCCGGATCTTTGTGACGAACAAGTTACCTGAACATACGTCTATACATTGGCATGGACAAAGGCTGCCAAACGGTATGGATGGGGTTGCCGGATTAAATCAGCCTGCCATTCCATCAGGAAAAACCTACGTTTATGAATTTGTAGCCCGTCGCCCAGGCACATTTATGTATCACCCGCATGCGGATGAAATGGTGCAGATGGCGATGGGAATGATGGGATTTTGGATCACCCATCCGAAAGAAGCTCATCCACATATCGCTGAAGTGGACAGAGACTTCGTGTTTTTGCTGAATGCTTATGACATTGAACCTGGTAGCTACACACCAAAAATAATGACCATGCTGGATTTTAATTTGTGGACCTGGAACAGTCGGACCTTCCCTGGTATTGATCCTCTGGTTGTTCGTAAAAACGACAAAGTGCGGATCCGTGTGGGCAATCTGACGATGACCAATCACCCAATTCATATTCACGGACACGAGTTCACTGTCACGGGTACAGATGGTGGTCCAACCCCACCAGGTAGCCGCTGGCCTGAGGTCACGACTGATATTGCGGTTGGGCAAATGCGTCAGATTGAATTCCTTGCTGATGAGGTGGGCGACTGGGCGTTTCATTGTCATAAGTCACATCACACCATGAACGCCATGGGCCATGACGTTCCTACAATGATAGGCGTTGATCACAGTGGATTAAGTAAAAAAATCCATACTTTGGTGCCTGATTATATGGTGATGGGCGAACGCGGCATGGCTGACATGACCGAAATGGCTATGCCTTTACCTGACAATACATTGCCGATGATGACAGGAGATGGTCCTTTTGGTTCAGTTGAAATGGGAGGCATGTTTAGCGTACTTAAAGTGCGTGAAGATCAGGCTCCCAATGATTACAAAGATCCGGGTTGGTTCAAACATCCAGAAGGAACCGTAGCCCGAGAATGGACTGGAGATGTGGGTCACCCTGAACGTTCGACAGAACACGGCGGGAACCTGATGCCTTTGAAGCAAAGCCCACAAAGTACCGTAGAAATGAAAGTTCGCAAACCAAAAGCCCATAGTGGCCACAACTAACAAAGAAAGGTGATTTATGAAAACTATCAATTTAAAACTTTTAGCTCTAGCTTTTATGACAACAACAACTGTTCCTGCCATTGCACAAGAAGAGCATGCACATGATGCACATCAGGCTGAGGTTACAGCCGAAGCATCACAAATGACGATGGCGACTATCCGCAAGCTCGATCCAGACAATGGAAAAATCACCCTGAAGCACGAGGCGATAAAAAACCTTGGAATGCCAGGTATGACGATGGTGTTCCAAATCGAGGACAAAACACTATTCAACGGTTTAAATGAAGGCGATATGGTGCAGTTCAAAGCAGAAAAAAAGGGTACGGCTCTCGTTGTGACTTCACTTGAAAAAATGCAACACAAAGGTCACTAAGGAAATCACTAGATGCTTACTCTTCTCAATATACAACGTCAGCTCAGACTATTCACAATAGTATGTGTCGGGTTGTTCTCAGCGACAGCGTTTGCCCATACCAGTCTGAAATCTTCAGTGCCGGCTGATGGACAAACTGTTCCGGATGTACGTCAGATTAGCGTTGAATTTGGTGCTTCAATCCGCTTGATGGCTTTTACACTGACGGATGCAGCCGGGAATACGATCCCCACTGATTTTGCGCGGTCTTCAACGAAACAATCCCGGTTTGACATTGGAGTCGGAACACCATTACCAAACACCTCTTATAGCGTGGGGTGGATGGCAATGGGAGATGACGGACATAAAATTGATGGGAACTTCCGGTTTGTCGTGGATCCAACGGCCAGTGCAACGGCTCACGTTGCTGCGCAAGATGACAAACCGGTTTTATTGACAGGAATGGAGCTTGACGCTGCTAAAGCCGTTTTACAGTTTCATAAAGCATTGAAAGATGGAGACAAGGCCACTGTAAAACGATTGTTAGCTGACAATGTGATGATTTTTGAAGGTGGTGGTGTTGAACGTTCTGAAGCGGAGTATGAACAGCATCATATGTCTGCAGATATGGCATACCTTAAAGAGATGTCGATTAAAACGCTTGAGCATCATGTCAAGGTCTCCGGAAACAGCGCTGTATCGTTATCGCGGTCAAAGGTCACTGGCACGCATAAAGGCAAGACGGTCGATCACGAAGGTATGGAAACCATCACATTGAACAAGCAAGACGATGAATGGCTAATCACACATATCCATTGGTCAAATTAGTTTCGTAATAGAGGAGGGAGGTATCCTCCCTCTTTAGGATTTATGTATGGATATAATCGAGTTATTTTCCTGGCTGTCAAAAGTGATGTTCTATGGCGCAACAGCTTCAGTGCTTGGTGCCTTGTTTCTTCGAAACCTGAGTGAAAACCACGTGGGTATTGTGGCATGGCTAATTAGCTATATCCGTTGGGGCTCGGTGATTGGTATGAGCAGTATTGTGATGTCCTGCATGAGCCAACTGTTTATGTTTGGAGGATTAAGTATCAGCAGTCTCTTTGACTGGGAAACCTTGACTATGCTGCTTAACAGTACGTTGGGTTGGTCATGGGGCCTGGCTTTGACTGGATTTGCTGGTTGCTTTGCTGGGGCTAAGGATAAAATAAAAGACTCAACACATCTGCTCTTGATCTCCACAGGAACTTTTGTTGTTGTGCTCTCTTTTTGGTTTACAGGTCATCTTGTTGGCTCTCAATGGTATGAGCATCTGTCGCTTTTAATCCATGTGATAGCAATGAGCATATGGATGGGATCACTCTTGCCGTTATGGAAAGTAACAACGATCACAGATTTGGAGCTGATGCGTCGCATTATGTTCAAATTTGGTAAGATTGCGCTCTTTTTTATACCCGTGTTGCTCATAGCCGGATTGTTCATGCTGTTGTTTTTATTAGGGGATTTACGTTTACTGTTCCAACATAGCTATGGACAGACCA
>JAHIWM010000175.1 GCA_018815765.1 Gammaproteobacteria bacterium
CCAGCAAACTAGCGACTGAATTTGCTAACAACTTTAAGAAATACGATGTATCTGATGCCATCCGCAATGCAGGTCCAAAAGTAGTTTAAGCTGTTGATTTGATGAAAAAGGCTCCTATCGGAGCCTTTTTTTATTCTGTTTTAACCAGGTATTTTGGTCTGATTCAACGGAAAATACACAGTGACCACCAAGCCGCCGTACGCATGGTTATGCATACTGATTTGGCCATGGTGCATATCAACAATCTTTTTAATAATAGCCAAACCTAAACCTGAACCACCACTGCCACGGGCTGTATCACCCTGCGCAAAAGGCTCAAACATACGCTGCATTTCATGCTCAGGAATACCAGGACCATGATCCCGCACCTGCACATAGACCTTACGGCTGGCGCGCTCCACGCCTGTGGTCACTTCAATAGCACCATCAGAATATTTCAGTGCATTTTCAATCAGATTATTCAGCACACGTTTGATCGCAATACGACGCAGCGGCACCAGTGGTAAAGGCTCGCAGAGGCTGGCATTAATTTCACGTTTCTGTAGTCTGTCGGCACTAATTTGTTCCTGCACCAACAGGTTTAAATCTTCTTCATCCAGCGCTTCTTCTTTGTGATGGCGAATGTAGTCAATAAACTGATCGATAATGGCATTCATATCTTCGATATCACTGACAATACCATCTTTAATCCAGCTGTCCTGTTCACTGACCATTTCACTGGCCAGGCGAATGCGGGTTAAAGGAGTGCGCAAATCGTGCGACACACCGGCCATTAACAAAGCCCGGTCTTTTTCCAGTTGACTGATGCCCTTAGCCATACGGTTAAAGGCCTGAGTCACTGCCACTATTTCAGTCGAACCATGCTCAGGCAAAGGATCTGGCATTTCGCCGCGCCCTACTTTCAGTGCGGCTTGTTGCAAGCCTTGCAAAGGTCTGTTGAGCTGGCGCGCAAATAACCAGCCGCCCGCCACACTTAAAAAACCTATGACAAAAACATAAATCTTCAGCGGTGAAAAGTCGGTTTCATCCAGGCCAGTTAAAGGCACTTTCACCCAATACTGTGGCGCTTGCGGCGGTTTCACCCAAAAAGCATAGCTGTTTTGCTGTGCAATACGGACTTCGGCAGGCCCCCCCAATTCCTTCGACATTTCGTCGGAAAAATAGGGGTAATAGCTGGCATCATTTAAGCCATTTAAAGGCGCGGTGGCATCGGTATACACCTCAATGCCTGTAGCTTGCTGGAATCTTTTGGTCAGCTCTTCTGACAACAGCACATCACTGTGCTCCACGTCGATAAAAACCACTTTAATTTGTTTGGCAATCAGATGGTTAATTTGCTGATAGCTGGGTTTAATCACGTAATAAACCACGGATAAATACGACACCAACTGATTAATCAGCAATAGAATGCCAATCAGAAAGACCGTCTGACCAAAAGCGCTGCGCGGAAACAAACGCATTTAGCTGACGGCACCATCAGGCACAAAGACATAACCCAAACCCCAGACGGTTTGAATATAACGTGGGTTAGTCGGGTCGTCTTCCAGCATACGGCGCAAGCGGGATACCTGTACGTCGATACTGCGCTCCATGGCTGAATAATCACGGCCACGGGCCATATTCATCAGCTTGTCACGCGACAAAGGCTCACGGGCATGAGTGACTAGAACTTTCAGTACCGCAAATTCACCGCTGGTTAAAGGCATCAGCTCATCGCCTTTGCGCATTTCGCGGGTCGCCAGATTAAACACAAAAGGACCAAACTTGACCTGGCTTTCTTCCACTGCAGGCGCACCAGGTAGCTCTTTTGATTTACGGCGCAATACGGCGCGGATACGGGCTAATAATTCACGAGGGTTAAAAGGTTTAGGCAGGTAATCGTCAGCGCCCATTTCCAGACCAATAATACGGTCCACTTCGTCGCCTTTGGCGGTCAGCATAATGATAGGAATTTCATTTTCCTGTTGACGCAGCTTGCGGCAAATAGATAAACCATCTTCGCCTGGCAGCATCAGATCCAGCACCACCAGATGGAAGTTTTCGCGCTCCATTAAACGCTGCATTTGCTCAAAGTTGGCGGAGGTACGGACAATATAACCTTGCTCCACCAGATAACGTTCTAATAAAGAACGTAATCTCATGTCATCGTCTACGACTAAAATTTTTGTTGTTTCTTGTCCGAGCATACAAATCCCTCCGCAAAGTGAATAGCACTATAAACGAAAAACCCGGAGCATGGAGGGCATGCGCCGGGTTCAGTTGTTACAAAGTTTGTCAGTCGGGAATTATTCAGGTTGCACCTTCTCTACTTTACGCAGCGGCGGATTCATCCAAACCACATGACCGGTATGAGCACTCAGTCGCGTGGAGTTTTCCTGTTTCTCTAAGGTCTTTTGATCAATCACATAAGCGTAATCTGGCGCTGAGCTGCACCCTGTCATCACAAGAGCCGTAGCAAGGACTATCAGACCTGTTAATTTTGCTTTCATTGTTGGCCTCCTTTGTTAAGCACAATTTCACTATAGTTGGCCTCATGGAATTCGCATAGCATATTTTTATTACATCTAAATGACAGCAAGTAATTTTTTTGAATTATTTTTCAAATAATACATAAGCAATTGATTTGAAAAATATTTTATTTTTTTATTTCGTCACAAAAGAAAATAGGATTTTTTAAGCCTCTGAGTTATCTGGTGAAATTTATGACCTTCTCTTTCCACTTCGCTGTGAAATGGTTATAAAGTCAGACCAGAACAGGGGTCTTTCTTTTTCAAATCAATCATCGGAAAACATGAGTAAAACAGAGTTAGTCACCCGTGAAGGTTATGAAGCCTTGCAACAGGAATTAAACCATTTATGGCGGGAAAAACGCCCGGATACCACGGCTAAAGTCGCATGGGCGGCCAGCCTGGGCGATAGATCAGAGAATGCGGACTACAAGTACAATAAACAGCTTTTACGAGAAATTGACAGACGAATCAGATACTTAAGAAAGCGTTTGGAAGTAATTAAAGTAGTAGATTATGCACCGCAACAGGATGGCAGGGTATTTTTTGGCGCCTGGGTAGAAATTGAAAATAACGAAGGCGAACAGCTGACGTTTCGGATTGTCGGGCCTGATGAAATTTATGGCCGCAATGATTACATTTCGATAGATGCGCCTATGGCCCGTGCTTTAATAAAAAAACAAGTAGATGATGAAGTACAAGTGCCCACTCCCACCGGCATGAAAGAATGGTGGATTAACAGAATCTGGTATCCCCAGCAAAAAAGCTAAGGTGTGTTATGTATCAGCAAGTAGTGAGTCAACAACAGCAGTATTTTGCCAGCGGCGTGACCAAAGATCTGAGCTGGCGTAAGCAGCAACTAAAACAACTTCAGTTATTACTGAGTACGCATGAAAGCGAGCTATTACAAGCCTTACAACAGGACTTAGGAAAACCAGCCTTTGAAGCTATGCTCAGCGAAATCAACTACCTGCATACCGACATTAAACATTGCCTGAAAAAGCTAAACAGCTGGGCCAGACCTCGCAGGGTTGGCACCGGGCTTCGGACCTTTCCTTCTATGGCCTTTATTCAGCCTGAGCCTTATGGTTCTGTGCTTATTATCAGCGCCTGGAACTACCCACTGCAGCTGGCATTGGCACCTTTAGTTGCGGTGTTATCGGCTGGTAACTGTGCTGTGGTAAAACCCTCTGAATTAGCTCCTGCTACATCAGCAATAATGGCCCGTCTGCTCCCCTTGTTTCTGGATAAAGAGGCAGTGATAGTAGTAGAAGGAGGCGTGGCTGAGACCACAGAGCTGTTGAAGCTGCCTTTTGATCATATTATGTACACGGGCAATGGTCAGGTCGGCAAAATTGTGCTGCGCGCCGCCGCTGAACATTTAACGCCTGTCACTTTGGAGTTAGGTGGCAAAAGCCCTGTTTATGTCGATAGCAGTGCCGATTTAAAACTGACAGCCCAGCGCATTGCCTGGGGCAAGTGGCTGAACGCCGGACAAACCTGTATAGCACCGGATTATATTCTGGCGCATAAAGATATAGCCCAGGCTCTGGCTGACGAAATTAAGGCGCAGTTACTACAGATGTATGGCAGCGATCCTAAACTCAGCCCGGATTATGGCCGCATGATCAACCAGCGTCATTTACAGCGTGTGCACAGTTACCTTGATGGCATTGATGTTTATTGTGGTGGCGCTGTGGATGCAGAGCAGCTGTATTTCAGCCCTACGTTGGTGTTGGACCCGCCGCTTGATAGCCGCCTGATGACAGAAGAAATTTTTGGCCCTGTGTTACCTCTGCTTCCTATCAGTAGTTTTGATGCCGCTGTACGTTTTGTGCAAAAGCGCGATAAGCCACTGTCGGCCTATTTGTTTAGTAATAACAGCTCGCAACAGCAGCAGTGGGTAGAACAAATAAGCAGTGGCAGTCAGTGTATTAACGATGTGCTGATGTTTATGGCGGTGTCTGAACTTCCTTTTGGTGGCGTAGGTCCGAGTGGCATGGGACAGTATTCAGGCAAAGCAGGCTTTGAGCAGTTCAGTCATCTGAAGTCTGTACTAAAACGTCCACTCTGGCCTGAACCTCCGGTTCGCTTTGCCCCTTATGCCGACTGGAAACGTAAAGTACTGGGCTGGCTGAGCTAGCCATCTAGTGCAGAGTAGCGACGCTTCAGCGTTTTGCTATTGGATTTTTTAGCCTTAACAGTGGACAATTGCCGCAGTTGATAAGAACCAGTCTGGCTTTTACTTGATGTAAGGTCGCCAGATGCTAAGGAAGCTTTAAGTTATGTCTATGATCATTAAACAAATTGCTCTGGAAATTTCAGCACGCCCAGAGCAGGTTGCTGCAGCTATTCAGCTGATGGATGAAGGCGCTACTGTGCCTTTTATCGCCCGTTATCGTAAAGAAGTGACAGGTGGCCTGGATGATACCCAGCTGCGTAATCTGGATGTACGTTTAACTTACTTACGTGAGCTGGAAGATAGACGCCAGGTCATTATCAAAACCATAGATGAACAAGGCAAACTGACGCCGGAACTGAAGCAGGAATTATTGGCCGCTGACAATAAGACCCGTTTAGAAGATTTGTATTTACCTTACAAAGCCAAACGCCGCACCAAAGGCCAGATTGCTATTGAAGCAGGTTTAGAGCCTTTAGCAGACGCTTTATTTAACGATCCGACCTTAGTACCGGAGCAACAAGCGGAGAGCTACTTCAATGTCGAAGCTGGTTTTGCTGATGCCAAAGCTGTGCTTGATGGTGTGAAATACATTTTGATGGAACGTTTTGCTGAAGATGCTGCTTTGCTGGCGAAATTACGTCGTCATTTAAGCCAGAACGCTGTGTTAAAAAGCAGCATGGTTGCTGGTAAAGAGCAGGAAGGCGCTAAATTCCGCGATTATTTTGAGCACAAAGAATCCTTTAAATCTGTGCCGTCACACCGCGCTTTGGCTATGTTCCGTGGCCGTAACGAAGGTATTTTAAACCTGCAGTTGCAACCAGACGCCGACGATACTTCAGCTCATGCTGTGTGTGAACAAATGATTGCCAATCACTTTGATGTGCGCCAGCAAGGCCGGGCAGCAGACGACTTCCTGCGCACCGCTGTGCAGTGGACCTGGAAAGTGAAGTTACACCTGCATTTAGAAAACGATTTATTAGGCGAATTACGTGAGCAAGCCGAAGAAGAAGCCATTAAGGTGTTTGCCCGTAACTTAAAAGACTTACTGATGGCAGCTCCTGCTGGTATGCGTGCCACCCTGGCACTGGACCCTGGTTTACGTACAGGCGTAAAAGTCACGGCTATTGATGAAACCGGCAAGCTGGTGGATCAAACCACTATATTCCCGCATGCACCACAAAATCACTGGGACAAATCGGTTCGCACTTTAGCGGCTTTAGCTAAACAACATAAAATTGAGCTGATTGCTATTGGTAACGGTACAGCTTCGCGCGAAACCGACAAGTTAGCGGCCGATGTGATTAAGCTGCTGCCAGAGCAAAATATCAGCAAAATCATGGTGTCAGAAGCAGGTGCTTCGGTGTATTCAGCTTCTGAACTGGCCTCACAGGAATTCCCGGATCTGGATGTATCCTTACGGGGCGCTGTCTCTATCGGCCGTCGTTTACAAGATCCGTTGGCTGAACTGGTTAAAGTTGAGCCTAAAGCTATAGGTGTGGGCCAGTATCAACATGACGTTAACCAAAGCTTGTTAGCGAAGTCTCTGGACGCCGTAGTCGAAGACTGTGTAAACGCCGTAGGTGTCGATTTAAATATGGCCTCTGTGCCTTTGTTGTCCCGTGTTGCTGGTTTAAATAAAACCCTGGCGCAAAACATTGTGGTCTACCGCGATACTCATGGTCGTTTCCAACAACGCAAAGACTTGCTCAAAGTAGCGCGTTTAGGCCCTAAAGCCTATGAACAGGCGGCTGGTTTCCTGCGGATCAACAAAGGTTCAGATCCATTGGATTCCTCTTCTGTTCACCCTGAAGCTTATCCTTTAGTGGAAAAAATTCTGGCTAAATTTGCTCAGCCAATCGAGCAACTGCTTGGCAACAGCGCTTTCTTAAAAAGCCTGAATCCTGCTGATTTTGTGGATGAACATTTTGGTTTGCCTACAGTAGAAGACGTGATTAAAGAGCTGGATAAACCGGGTCGTGATCCTCGCCCTGAGTTTAAAACCGCTGTATTTAAAGATGGCGTCGAAACTATGGCCGACTTAAAGCCAGGTATGTTACTGGAAGGCGTAGTCACCAACGTCACCAATTTTGGTGCTTTTGTTGATATAGGTGTGCATCAGGACGGCTTAGTGCATATTTCTTCTTTAACCGACAAGTTTGTATCCGACCCACATCAGGTGGTCAAAGCAGGCGATATCGTCAAAGTGAAAGTGCTGGAAGTAGAACTGGACCGTAAACGTATTGCCCTGACGATGCGCATGGATGAGCAACCTGCAGTGAAAGGTCCTGGTGGTGCAGGAAAAGATGCGCCACGTTCTTCAGGTTCTGGCGCAAATCAGAGTAGACCGGCGAAAGCTGCAAAAACTGTTGAAACGCCTAATGCAGCTATGGGTGACGCCTTCGCTCAGGCCTTTGCCAAAATGAAGAAGTAATTCGCGTTTTAGAAAAAATAAAGGCCGGGAATTCCCGGCCTTTATTTTTTATGTTTTAGATTATGCCATTTGCAATAAAGGCCGCTCTGCAGGCTGAGTCGCTTTAGCGTAAAAACCTGAGATCACATCAGAGCGCAGCGACATTAAAGGGTCACGTTGCAATGATTTAAAATCTGCAGGTATAAAATCATTGGCTTCATTATTCACAAGCGCTTCATAGGGTTCCCATTCAGCCTCAGAGGATGCTGAACTTTGCGATGCCTGCTCTGGTCTGGCTGTTGCCATTTGTCCAATTTCAGCTGCTAATTCAGCCTGAGCTTCCATTAAAGTGCGACTGGCCTGAGCTGCTACGGAACGATCTGCATTTGAAGGTTCAGCAGGTGCCAAAGCCGCTGCTTTGACTTGCTGCATTTTTTGAATAGTAGCGCGTGGATCATTCGGCACTTCAGACACATCAATACGAACTTCACCGCCTACAGCGTATTGCTGACCGTCAGGGCCTGTTTCGTATTCGTAACTCGGAGCACCAGCATACTGACCGCCTATGGCGGCATGCGCCTGCTCGTGAACTTTAACTTCCTGATCACGAGCTTTTAATTCTGCAATACGTTGTTGTTCTGCCTGCTCTTCTTTTTGCTGCTGAGGGTCGTCTTTTTCCTCGCCAGAAGCGCTTTGTTTTTCTTGCTCTGAACCAGATTGCGGGTCTTTTTCAACGACAGCCTGGCGGTATTCCAGACCTTTAGTTTTTACATCTTCATAAGTAGTTGGGGTAGAAGTGTTGCCGTTGCGACTTTTTTCATCGGCCATCAGGCCTTTTTCAGCAGCGGAACGCTCCATGGCGGCAACAGGTTCAATAACTTCACGGCGCAAGTTATCACGCCGGGCCATATCCATGGCCGGATTACCAGTGTGCAATGGCACATTTGGGTAATTCGAAGTTAATAACATAAAAGCTATTTACACCCTTAAATCAATAATAGAACCCAACATTTCGTCGGCAGTTTTTACCGTCTTCATATTGGCTTCAGCGTTAATTTGTCCATTACTTAACGTCACCAGACTTTGCTCTATCGATGGACCAGTACTTGGCTCAACCGGAGTTTCCAGTGCACGCTGATTACTGCTTTGAGCAGTTTGCTGATTTATATTTATGGTCGCTTCAGTCACAGCGTCAGATGCACGCTGAAAGCCCTGAAAACCGCTCGTAAAGGCTGAACTGATTTCCATCATGACCTCGTTGACTAATTGAACAGAGTAATTTAACTGGATAATTATTAGCCATTTTCCAGAAAAACGAAAGCCTGACGGCAATTATTTGCCACCAAAATGCAGTTTTTTCTAATTTAGTTAAGATTTAAGCGGATAAGTGTGGCAGTAACAGGGAAATAAACTCCTGCTGATGAGAAATAAAAGGTGCATGCGATGCTTTTTGCAGTATCTCGACATGCAGACCCGGGCTTAAGTTTTGTAATAAAGGCGCTATAGCGACAGGAACTAAAGAGTCCAACCGCCCTAAAATGTTAAAAACCGGCTGCGTCAGAGCGGCAAATTCTTGCCGTAAATCCAAGGTCGCCAACAACTCTAGTCCACCTTGTAAAGCAGTGGCTGAAGGTAAAGCTAAACTCAAGACGGCTTGTTTTAATAGTTTAATATCCTGACGCGCAGTGCTGCTGCCCATCGCCTGAATCGCCAGAAAACGCTCCACTGTTAAAGCCAAATCCTGCTGCAATTGCCCAGCGAATTGCTGCATTACCCTGCTTTCCATACCAGGCCAGTTCTCTTTCGCCATAAAACAGGGTGAACTGGCAATTAAACCCAGTTTTTTCACTTTATCGGGATAACGGCTGGCTAAAGCTATGGCCAGTAAACCACCTAAAGACCACCCCAGCACTGTGCTTTGAGCAGGAATTTGTTTAGCCAGTTGGGCCAAGACGCTATCGATATCATAAGAAACTGGACAAGGGGATAAACCAAAACCAGGCAAATCCGGCGTATGAATATCTAACCCGGATGGCAAGGCCAACACCAGCTGCGACCAGACCTGATGGTTTAAACCCCAGCCATGCAATAACACTAGTGGGTTTTGGCTAAATTTTATTTGTTCGCTCATCCGCTCGGCCATACTTGCTGTTATGTCTGGCCTTTTATCAAAGCAGGGATGCAGATGCAAGCGACTTTGTTGCAGCAACTGGTGCATAAGCTGGCGCCGAACTGCTGCCTCTGGTGTCAGATGCAGGTTCAGCAGCCGCAGGCCCAGCTTTGTGATTTTTGCCATGCTCATTTACCCAGCCTGGATTTAAGCTGGGTTGAGCACAATGCGTTGCTGTTGCCGCAAGTAGCGCAAGGGTTAACCCGCACCAAATTTGACAGCCTTTACAGCTTAAGTTGGTACAAACAACCTTACCGGCACTGGATCAGCCAGTGGAAATTTCAGCACCAGCATGCTGCAGGTGAGTTGTTATGTCAGTTGATTTACCAGCATGCGGTGCTTTATCAGCAACAAGGCGGGCCATTGCCGGACTGCATCAGCTATACGCCAGTATCCAACAAAAGGTTGCAGGAAAGAGGATTTAATCAGGCAAAACTACTGGCACTGCAGCTCTCTGCTGCCTGGCAAAAACCTTGTGTCAGTTTGTTTCAAAGCCCGGATTTAATACCCCATCAAATTGGGCTGAACCGCAAAGAGCGGCTGGCGAATCTGAAAGGAAAAATTCAGCTGAAAGAACGTCCCCTGCCTGCTCACGTGACTTTGGTGGACGACGTGATCACTACGGGGGCCACTCTGGATTATCTGAGCTCTTTGCTCAAGGCCAAAGGAGTCCAGACCGTCAGCGTCTGGACTCTGGCCATCACCCGGGCTTTTTAATGCGCTTCTTCTTCGTTGGCTTCTTCGCCTTCACCATCAGAGGATTCGGCGCTGAACATTTTGCCAAAATACAGCGCATTGATCAGTAAGCGGCTGGAGCCGACAAAATAGCCGCGGAACACCGGATTATCTGTCATGCCAATCACACGGCCTTCGCCGTGATTATGCGCAACGACTGCCGCACCTTCAGCGATACGGCTGACGTATTCAGGTGCGGTATAACCCGCCAGTTGAGGTTTATCTGTATACAGAGCCACATTGATAAATGGCTCTTCACCGGGGGCTAATAAGAAGGTGCCATTTTTAAAGACTGGCAGGTTTTTAGTCGACAGACCAAAAGTTAAAGGATGACTTAAATCCAGTTGAGTCTGGTAAATAGCACCGGCAATACGGCGCTGACCGGCCAGACTTTCTTTATCGGCATAACTTAAACCTTGATCAACAATCAGCATACTCATGTCTGCTGAGTTCCAGGCTTTAGTTTTCAGCAAACCGGAGCGCACCAGAAATGCTGCACCACCTTTATGGCCCCACAACACACCGCCTTTTTTCGCCCAGTCATTCAGCTGTTGCTGCTCTTTTTGTTGCAAGCTATTGTAACTGCCGTCCGGTAAAATAATGTGTGTGTAGCGGGACAAATCGACCCGGCCTAAACGCTGAGGCTCGATCAAACTTGGCGATAGGCCCGCCAGTTTTTCCAGATTAAACCAAACTTCGCCGGCCTCAGTGGAATTGACATCAGGGCCTGCCACCAAGAGCACATTTGGTTTAGTTACAGGTACAAAACCATTACTGCCTAAATCCTGGCCCTTGGCGGTTAAACCCGAAGTGAGGGCAGTAATGGCTAAACCGGCCTCTTGTTGTGCTTTGCCTAAACGTTCAAACCAGTTGTTGTGCTGCTGCAAACCAGCGGCAATGATGATAGCTCCAGCACTAAAAGCTTGTTCTCCGTCAGCAGTTTTAGCAAAAAAAGGCTTGCTGGCAGCGCGTAATACCACACCTTGATCTAACAGCGCCTGAGTGAGCAAAGGTGCCTTTTGATCGGCCCAGTCAAAGGCATAGGCATAAGCACCGGCCGATGGCATCAACACTGATTCAGGCTGCGGTGACCATTGCTCTTCACCAACTCCTGAAGGCTTACGGCCTACAGCACTGAATTCAATATTAAAGGCATAAGGTAAAGTCCAGGCCGATACGTCGTAAAAGGTATTGTCCTGAAAGTTGGTCTGAGTGCTGAAAGCGGCTTTTAACAACAGATACTGTGGCTGTTGCAGTGGAATATAATAAGCCTGACCTTTTTGGTAAGTCTGGCCTTTATGCTGCCACCTTTCATTGATGGGGTAAGCTTTGATCTGATGTTGTTTTAATAAAGCCAGCAGTGCCTCTAAGCGGGTTTTATCTGCAGCCTCAGCAATCACATAGCCCTGAGTCGCATCATCGGCGGCGAGACGCTCTGACTCCAGTACAAAAGCCTTTTGATAACTTTGCAGCGCATTTTTCTGCGCCACTGAACCGCGAAGGGTCGACAGCGAAGTAATATACTGATTTTCCACAGTTTTGCTAAAAGGTAAAGGCCCGTTAATGCTGTCCTGCAAATGACCACGGCTGCTGGCCTGCTCAAATAAAATACCCACGCTGGCGTTGACGTCAGGGTAAGTAGAGCCTTTACCTACATAAAAATCGTCAAAGCTTTCTTCGGTGTAATACAAACGACTTTTTTTATCTAAAGCTGCAGCATGGTAATCGGCAATTTTAGCCGTCAGTTGTTGATTGGCGGTTGGTGTTAAAGGGTAAGTACGGGTTGGAATACCAGGCTGAAAAAAGAAGGTACTGTTTGGGCCCATTTCATGAAAATCGCCTACCACAACAGGGCGCCATTTATAAAACTGAGCAATACGGGCACGGCTTTCCGGATGTTCTAACGGCAGCCAATCGCGGTTTAAGTCAAACCAATAATGGTTAGGACGACCATTAGGCCAGGGTTCAATGTGCTCACGGCTTTGTGGGTCGGCAACAGGTGATTTGCCTTTGTGCATATTGGCCCAGGTGGCAAAACGCTCTAGCCCATCAGGATTTAAACTCGGCTGGATCAGAATAATGGTATTTTTTAGCCAGTTTTGCACTTCGGCGTCGGTACTGGTCAGTAAATGATGAGCGACCTGCACCGATGCATTAGGGCCACTAGACTCATTACCATGTACGCCGTAACCCAACCAAACCACCAGCGGTAAGTCTTCGGCTAGTTCAGTGCCTGTCGACAGCTGGGCTATATGTTGTAAGCGGATTTGTTCCAGTTTTTTTAAGTTTTCGGGGGATGAGATGATCAACTGCAATAAAGGTTTCTGTTCATGAGTGTGGCCAATGATCTCCAGCTGAGCTTTATCTGAGCCTGCAGAGAGTTGTTGGAAATACATTTGAATTTGATCATGGCGTAAATGCCATTCGCCCACAGGGTAACCAAAAAATTGTTCCGGGCTTTGTGGCGCTGCCATTGAGAACTGGCTGCTTAACCCCAATACTAAAGCACTGATGATAGTTGTTATTTTGTACATTGTTATTCTCCCTTTCTGGCCGCTACCTTAGCAATAAAAAGTCCGGCCCGACAAGCGGGGCTGGCAAGGCACAAGAAGTCAGAGTATCATAGCCATTAACCTAGTAATTTAGTCAGGTACTACCGATGATCACCATTTCAGAACAGGCGCAGAGCCATTTTCGTAAGCTGCTGGAAAAACAGGCCGCCGGCACTCATATCCGTGTCTTCGTGGTCAACCCGGGCACTGTTTCTGCGGAATGTGGCGTGTCCTACTGCCCTGCCGACGCGGTAGAAAGCACAGATTTAGAGCTGCCATTTGAAGGCTTTATGGCGATAGTGGATGCTGAAAGCAAGCCATTTTTAGTCGATGCCGAAATCGATTTTGTTACCGATCAGATGGGTTCTCAGTTGACGTTAAAAGCGCCAAACGCCAAAGTACGTAAGGTGAACGACGACGCTTCGTTGAAGGAAAAAGTGCAATACGTCATAGATGCGGAAATTAACCCTCAATTAGCCAACCATGGAGGCCGTGTCTCAGTGGTAGAACTGACGGACGATGGTATTGCTGTACTACAATTTGGCGGTGGCTGTAACGGTTGTTCACAAGTCGATTTAACCTTAAAAGAAGGTATCGAAAAAGAACTGTTGCAACGTTTTGCCGGTGAATTAACTGCAGTCCGTGATGTCACCGATCACCAGCGTGGTGAGCATTCTTACTACTAAGCTGTTGTTTGTATAAGCGACAAAGGCCACTTGATGTGGCCTTTATTATATTGATGTTAAAAGGAATTCCGGGATGAAACTGCTGATCTGTTTATTTGCCTTGCTGAGTTTTCAAATCAGTTTTCAAAGCCATGCCGCTATTATTTTGCAGTACCATCATGTCAGCACTCAAACGCCTCGATCTACCAGTGTCACGCCGGAAGAATTTCGTGTTCATTTGCAGTATTTAAAAGATCATCAGTATCAGGTGATAGGTTTAGATACTTTGTTAGCACAGCTGCAACAAGGCAAAGAACCAGCCGATAATGCAGTGGTCATCACTTTTGACGATGGTTTTGACAATATCTATCTGCAGGCCCACCCGATTTTGCAGGAATTTGATTTTCCTTATACGGTGTTTTTAAGCCCGGCTTTAATAGACCGTAAAGAAGGCCCTGTGATGAGCTGGCAACAAATCAAACAGCTGCAAAAAGACGGCGTTATTATTGCTAACCACAGCTCCTACCACGATCATCTGGCGGTGCCCAATAAAGGTGAAAGCAAAGCGCAGTGGCTCAAACGTGTGAAAACCGATATTTTGCTGGCACAAACTCAACTGGAGCAGCAATTAGGCATCAAGCATAAATGGCTGGCTTACCCTTATGGCGAATTTAGTGTCGAGCTGGAACAGATGGTCAAAGAGCTGGGCTTTATTGGCATAGGCCAGCAATCCGGTGCTGTCGGCCTGAACAGCCTGATGACCCGCTTGCCACGTTACCCTTCATCCAGCCAGTATGCGGAGTTAAAACACTTCACACCTAAACTGAAAACTCTGGCTTTGCCTGTGACCAAGTATCTGGCTGCCGATCCGGTCAAAGGCCCGAATCCACCTACTTTAACTTTGCAAATCGATAGCTCAGATTTTAAAACCAGCCAGCTAAACTGCTTTAGCAATGGCGAGCCCATTAAAGTCACCTGGCTAAAACCCGATACCTTTAGCGCTAAAGCAGGCCAAAAGCTAAAAACCAGCCATAAACGTTATAACTGCACAGCACCTTCGTTGACGAAAAAAGGCTATTTCTACTGGTATTCCCAGCCTTGGGTGATGGATTAATCTAAGGTTGTGTCATGCTTTCGATTACACAGCGTTGCAATGCCTCGCGATTGCACAGCGTTGCAATGCCTTCGGCGATTGCAACCTACAAAACGTAGGATGCATTCGCCCGACGGGCAATGCATCTTGCATCTCCGATTGTTCCAATCTACACCTATAACTTAATTCCCCAACTTTGCTTTTGCTTTATGGACTATCGGCGCTTGTGGTGTAAAGGCGGCACCTACTTTTTCACTGTAAACCTGCAGCAAAGACACAATAACCATCTGCTGACGGAGCATATGCATTGCATTATTGAGTTGCCAGAGGGTGATGCGAATTTTGCTCTACGCTGGCGGCTAATTAAGTTGATATTTTCCAGAGCTTTGCCTGATACAGAGTCTCGTTGTTCCAGTAGACAAAAACGAGGAGAGCGCGGTATATGGCAACGCAGATACTGGGAACACCTTATCCGCGATCAAGCCGATTTCAACGCTCATATGGACTATGTGCATTTTAATCCGGTGAAGCATGGCTGGGTAGAGCAAGTATCAGATTGGCCTTACTCAACCTTCCATTTGCTGGTTAAGCAAGGCGTATATTCTGCAGATTGGGCTGGTGGGGGAAATGATAAATTGTATCCGGATTAAAAACTCAGCATATAAAGCCATAAGTAGTAATGCCTAGCGATTGCAACCTACGGCTTCACCAACACAATTTGATCCAATAACCCCAACAGCAATTTGGTACCTGTGCCTGAGGCTATGGCGTCAAATACATTTTCGGCATTTTTGCCCTGTTGGCCGCCTGCTAAATCACTGACGGAGCGGATCACTATCCAATCGACTTCGTTAACAAAACAAACCTGAGCCACTGCGGCCGATTCCATTTCAGTGACCTCTGCCTGAAATACTTTTTGCAGCCATTGGCGGTACTGGGCATTGTCTAAAAACACCGAGCCTGTGACACCGTTACCACCCACTTTGATTTGAATTGGATGCCCAGAAGGCATTTTGATTGGATCTATGGTGGCGACGGCTTTTTTAGTCAGCTCAACTAACTCTGGAGTGGCGGTGAAATAAGGCATTTGCTGCGGGCTGTCCCAGCCTTGTTTAATCACGGCCATTTCTTCAGGAAAGATATACCCAAAGTTTTCATAAGCTGGTGAATGCGGGTCCTGCTTTTTACGCTCTTGGTAGCTGGCCAATGCCTGTTCATAATAATCGGGCAGAATAAATTTGCCGGCTTTGGCCGGATCAGGGTTCACATAAACGGATTCATCATGAAAGTACCAGCGTTCAGGAATAGCGATATCACCAGGCTGGAATTGTGGATTAACAGCACCAGCAATACCCATCATCACAACCCGTTCGATAGGGAAATAATCCAGCGCCATTTGCATTGTCATGGCGGCGTTTGGCACACTGACACCAGTGGTAAAAATGACTATGGGTTCACCTTTGTAGTGGCCTAATTGATACTTTACGCCGCGGATGGTCAGTGTTTTTTCTATTTTTGCGTATTTAAGCCCTGCAAACGCCTCGTCAATAGCCTTAATTTCCGGCTCATAGGCGGCTACTATCGCTGTCCATTTATTGCTGGTGCTAAATTCTTTTGGACCATACTGACTAAAATCTTCGGCACTGACATTAAAGATAAATGCCGCAGCTAAAATCAGCGGTGGGACTAAGACGCTGGATAGAAATTTTTTCATAAGGCTCTGCTTCTGTGGTGGATTTTGCATCATAACTGCTTGTTATGCATACAGCTCCACCATAGGGCCTTTGGTAAGAGTTTGTAAAGCTTAGGATTGTAAAGTGACGTAGGTTCTGCGATTACACAACGTTGCAATGCCTTCGGCGATTGCAACCTACAAAACGTAGGATGCATTCGCCCGACGGGCAATGCATCAACTGTTATGGAGCCGTCGCCGCTATCACCAAAGGATAATCCGCCAAGAACTGCTGGTTATTAATCAGCGGCACAGCACCTGGTTTCATTTCAGGTTTAAACATAGCCACTACGGCGCCCTGAGGGTTCAGCAGCGCTATGCTGGCACTGTGGTCGACAGTGTAACGGTCTTCTGCGCCATCATTAATGGCATACATCAAACCCAGTTGACGAATAAAAGGGAATAAGTCTTTATGATCGGCAGTTCTGGCTTTAATAGGGGCTTGCTTAAAATAGGTGATGTACTGGGCTAGTTGCTCTGGTGTATCCCGTTTTGGGTCAACAGAAACAAACCAAATCTCTAATGGATCTGGTGTCAACTTGACTAAGTCCTGATACATGCCAGCTAACTTTGCCATCGTCATAGGGCAAATATCAGGGCAATGGGTATAACCGACAAAAATCAGCGTCCAGTGCCCTTGTAAATCCTTCAGGCCCACTGGCTGTTTTTGCTCATCCAGCAAATTAAATTCAGTCAAAGCTCTTGGAGTTGGGTAGACCAAAGCGGCCACAGGCTCGGCGGGAGCAGATTTAAAACTGGCTGACAACCACAAACCTGCAGCCAAAGCCCCTACCGCAACGACAACCCATAACCACTTCTGCATAACGTCCCCTGATGTTTTATTAAAGCGCTGATATAAACCAATAATGGTCCAGCAACAACACCAGGAATAATACCATCAGATGCCAAATCGAAAACTTAAAAGTTGCCATGGCGGTTTCAGGTTTAGCATTAAACTTTAATTGCCAGGCATACCAGATAAAACCCAAGTTCAGTATTGTGCTGCCGATCAGATACACAGCCCCTGTCATCCCGACCAGATAAGGCAGCAAACACACCAAAAACAGCACCAGGGTATAAAGGAAAATGGCACTTTTGGTAAATTCAATGCCATGAGTGACAGGCAGCATCGGCATATTTACTTTGGCATAATCATCCCGGCGGTGAATAGCCAAAGCCCAAAAATGTGGTGGGGTCCAAGTGAAGATAATCATCACTAACAACAGCGCATGCGCATGTACTTCGGCCGTCATGGCAGTCCAGCCTAGCAGCGGTGGCATGGCACCGGCTAAGCCCCCGATGACAATATTCTGTGGTGTCGCCCGTTTTAAAAACATGGTGTAGACCACGGCATAACCAAACAAACTGGCTAAAGTCAGCCAGGCTGTCAGTGGATTCACTGCAATAAATAACAACAGAAAACCAGCGCCAGCCAACAACACTGAAAACTTAACGGCTTGCGCTGTTGATAAGCGACCCCGGGCCACAGGCCTGTTATAAGTACGGGCCATTTGCGCATCAATACGCTGATCCACTATATGGTTCATAGCTGCAGCAGCAGCGGACAATAAGCCTATACCTAAAGTGGCGGCTATCATCAGGCCTAATTTCGGTAAACCAGGCTGCGCCAGCATCATGCCGACCCAGGCCGTCAGCACCAACAGCGCCACGACTTTAGGTTTGGTCAATTGGTAATAGTCGCGCCACTGTTGAGAATAGTGGTGGGGTAACGCCAAAACTTTAAGCATAAGCAGACTCCTTGTTTCTGTGCAACTGATAACCAATCACCACCAGACACATGACTAAATTGGCCGCCACAAAGTTATGCGCCACCGCATTGGCCAAAGGCAAATGCAGCACCACGTTGGCAAGCCCCAAACTAAATTGCACTAATAACAGCACCAGCACAGCGACAGCCAGGTTTTTAATCAGGCCCGAACTATTGCGCCATAAGGCGATGGCATAAGCAGCAACAACCAACAAAGTAATTACAGCCCCAACGCGATGCATCACATGCACAGTAGCCCGGGCGCTTTGGCTCATCACGCCGTATTCGTAATTGTCGTAGCCCAGATGCAGCGAAAATGCCTCGTCAAAATTAAGCTGGCTGGTCCAGCCTGCTTCACAAACTGGCAACTGAATGCAGGCTAAGGCGGCATAGTTGGCAGCAGTCCAGCCCCCCAAGGCTATTTGTGCTGCCAGCACCAGCAAAACTGGCCAAAACAGCAGCTTCAGGCTTTGTTTTACTGCAATCAAAGGCGCTGGTTGTAATTGCCACCAATACAGCGCCAATAACGACAGCAAGCTAAAGCCCCCCAGCAAATGCCCCATCACCACTACTGGATGCAAAGCTAAAGTCACAGTCCACATGCCTAAAGCGGCCTGAAAAACTACCAGCCCCAGTAACAAAGAAGGTAACAACAGGCGTTTTTGTTTCAGGCTAAACAAGAAAATGGCAAGAATAAGCAGGCCTAAAGTGCCGGCAAAATACCTATGGATCATCTCATTCCAGGCTTTATGGCTTTCGACGGGCCGCTCCGGATATAAAGCTTCAGCTTGCTCAATATGATGCGCCTGTTCTGGCACCTTTAAAAAACCATAACAACCAGGCCAGTCAGGGCAGCCTAAACCTGCATCAGTTAATCGGGTATAAGCGCCTAATAAAATCACCAGCATAGCTAACACAATGGAGCCACTGACCAGACGTTTCAGGGTAATCATTACAACCCCCTGTCGTATTTCAATAATTTATTTAAATCAGTCAGAATGGCTTTGCCGGTTTGCACTATCTGAGTTTTGTCTTCGCTGACCGGATAGGTCATCAGCGCCAAACCATTTAAATCCACCAGCACCAGCTTTTGTTGTAACGCATCAGCACCCAAGGGGTTAGCCTGCCACAACAATTTTTGCGATTGAGTGCCACCGGATTGCCATAACTCTAAATGCTGCTGTTTACGACCCAAAGCTGTATACACCTGCTGCATACCGTAATGTGCATTCTGACAAAGCGCGTCACAGTCTGCTTTGTCGCTGACATAGACCAGCCGCCAGTGCACATCACCAGCGGCTTTGGGTAACAGCACAATTTCTTCGCTTAGCCACTGGCCTTTGTTGGTGGTGGCGCCACCAAACCAACCCAAAGATAAAAATGCCTGAGCAAAGGCTAAAGGTAATAAAGAACACAACAAAAACAGCAACAAAAACTTCTTCTTCGCCATTTAAAGCTCCTTCTTTGACATAAACCAGCCGATGACGACCACAGCAACAGCCAGTAATAACCATTGCAGCGCATAAGCCCGGTGTTTCTCCGGCGGCATCACCACAGCTTTATAGTGGTACAGATAAGGGGATTGTTGTTGGTATAAAAGCCCAGCGTACAACTCCTGCCCCAGTACTTGTGAAAGTTCTGCAGGTTCCACCTGCTGCATACGTTGTGGCCACAAGCCTGTGTCTTCTAAATTCTGGCCAAGGCGAAAACCTTTGAGTTCAGTGCGCAGCAACGCCATTAATTCAAATGATTCAGGAATACTAAGTTCTGGCAGCACATCACGGCTGGGCGGCGCCTGCACCCAACCTAAATTGACTAATACTGCCGGTCCCTGGTTAGATACCAGCACAGGGATCACCACGTCGTAGCCTGCTTTGCCCTGAATAAGCTGATTATCCAGCAACCAAACTGCAGGTTTTAGCCAGACTGCTTTGCCTTGCAGCATCAGACCATCTTGTTGATCTGCTGGTATTGACGCTAAATCTCTCCACTGCACTGGCCCTTGCTGCTCTGCAGTATGCAACTGATCCAGCTGAGTTTGCTTTTGCTCGGCACGTTGCCATTGCCAGTAACTCAACTTGATCAAAAGCGCAAAAGCGGCCAGAGTGAATACAGCCAACAGCCAGTGTCGGGATAGATGGGCAAAAGGCTGAGCTTGCATCTTACAACCAGCCTTTGCGAGGTTTTATGTGGATTAAACTTTTACTCATTGCACTACTGCTCTTTATTGTTTTTAATTTGTTTCGTGCCTTATTTCTGATGCTGAAAAACGATGATAATCAGCCCAGCATGTCGAAATTTTTAGGCCGACGCGTCTGGTGGTCAGCCATTGTTTTATTGTTTGTGATCCTTGCTCTTCAATTTGGTTTGATTACCCCACACCACAGGCCCTATTGAATAAAGCGGGTCGCTAAAACCCGCTAGAGCTTTAAAGCACGTAGACAAAAATAAATAAACACAACCAAACCACATCGACAAAATGCCAATACCAGGCGGCTGCCTGAAAAGCAAAATGCTTATGAGCGGTAAAATGGTTTTTCAGCACAATCCGCAGGAAAACAATAAGCAGAAATAAAGCCCCTAAAGTCACATGCAAACCATGGAAACCCGTCAGTAAAAAGAAGGTATTGCCATAAATACCAGAGTCCAGCTTTAGACCCAGATCCTGATAGGCATGTATATACTCAACACCTTGCAGGTAAAGGAAACAAGCGCCTAACAGGATAGTAAGTCCTAACATCAGCTTAAGCTGACCTCTTTTGTTTTGCTCCAAACCTATGTGAGCAAACTGCAAAGTGACAGAGGATGCTAATAAAATCAGAGTGTTATAAAGGGGTAATCCTTGCCATGGCATAGACTGAGTTTCAGTGCCACCAGGAGTTTTCAGTAAAGGCCAGGCCGCTTCAAAGGCTGGCCACAATACAGCAGCTGTACTGGCATTATTACTAGCGCCATCCAGCCATGGAATAGCGATGATGCGGGCATAAAACAAAGCACCAAAAAACGCGGCAAAAAACATCACCTCGGAGAAAATAAACCAACTCATACCCTGACGGTAAGACCTGTCCAGTTGCTTGCTATACAAACCATGCATAGACTCATCAATCACATTTCTGAACCAGCCTACCAGCATAAAAATTAAAGTGGCGACACCAGCCAGCAATAAATAACCGCCATAACCCGACTGATCTTTGGTCACGTCATTAACAAAATGACCGGCGCCAAAAGCCATCATAAAAAGCGCGACTGCGCCTACTATCGGCCACGGGCTTTGGTCTGGTACGTAATAATGTTCGTATTTTTCACTCATTGTTATCCCCTGTTGCTGTCTGCGCAGTGACCGGGGTGGCAGCGTCTACTTCATACAAAGTGTAGGACAAAGTGATGGTGCTGAACTGTTCCGGTAGTGCGGGATCGACATAAAATTGCAACGGCATTAATAACTGCTGACCTGCCGTCAGATGTTGTTGGGTAAAACAGAAACATTCCATTTTATTAAAATACAAAGCGGCCTGACCAGGCGACACCGAAGGTACTGCCTGAGCTGTCATAGCCCGGCCTGTGACATTGTGCGCCAGATAATCAATACGGTGGATTTCGCCCGGATGCACCCGAAGTTTATGCACCACAGGCTCAAATACCCAAGGCATGTTGTTATTCGGACGGGCAATAAACTCTACCAGCACTTCGCGTTTTTTGTCCGGTATAGCAGCTTCAGCTGTCGCCGCCATGGTGGAGGTTTTACCGTTCAGGCCGGTTAAATCACAAAACACGTCGTACAAAGGCACTAAGGCATAACCAAAACCAAACATGGCTGCAGTCAGCAGACATAATTTCACCACTATAGGTTGATGCTTTAGTGCCATAGCGCCCCCTATTTGATTTCAGGTGGTGTAGTAAAGCTGTGATAAGGCGCAGGCGAAGGAATAGTCCATTCCAAGCCTTCTGCGCCTTCCCATACCTGATCTGTGGCCTTTTCACCGCCTTTAATGCATTTCACCACCAGCCAGACAAACAGCAGCTGAGATAAACCAAAAGCAAAACCACCAATGCTGATCAGTGCATTAAAGTCGGCAAATTGCAGAGCGTAATCCGGGATCCGTCGTGGCATACCGGCTAAGCCAACAAAATGCATAGGGAAAAACAGCACGTTGACGGAAATCAGTGAACACCAGAAATGCCACTGACCTAAAGTTTCGTCGTACATATGGCCTGTCCACTTCGGCAGCCAATAATAGGCAGCCGCCATAATGGAGAAGATGGCCCCTGTGACTAACACATAGTGGAAATGCGCCACTACAAAGTAAGTATCATGGTACTGGAAGTCAGCAGGCGTAATAGCCAGCATCAAACCAGAGAAGCCCCCTATGGTGAACAGCACAATAAAGGCTAATGCAAACATCATAGGCACTTCAAAGGTCATAGCACCTCGCCACATAGTGGCTACCCAGTTAAATACTTTCACCCCGGTCGGCACAGCAATCAGCATGGTGCAGTACATAAAAAACAGCTCTGCAAACACCGGCATACCCGTAGTGAACATATGATGCGCCCAAACTAAAAAGGACAGCAGCGCAATACTGGAGGTGGCGTACACCATAGAGGCATAACCAAACAAAGGTTTACGGGCAAAAGTAGGCACTATGCTCGAGACAATACCAAAGGCAGGTAAAATCATGATGTAGACTTCGGGGTGCCCAAAAAACCAGAAAATATGCTGGAATAACACAGGGTCGCCGCCACCCGCCGCATCGAAGAAGCTGGTACCAAAGTACTTATCGGTCAGCACCATAGTGACAGCACCGGCCAGTACAGGCATGACAGCAATCAGCAGGTAAGCCGTAATAAACCAGGTCCAGACAAACAATGGCATTTTCATATAAGTCATGCCTGGAGCGCGCAGGTTCATAATGGTCACTATCACATTGATGGCGCCCATAATGGATGATATCCCCATGATATGAACTGAGAACACAAAAAGTGCTGTGCTGTCACTGCTGTAGGTGGTTGACAGTGGTGCGTAGAAAGTCCAGCCAAAACCAGGGCCGCCGCCTTCCATAAACAAAGACGCCAGCAGGATGCTGAAGGCAAAAGGTAAGATCCAGAAGCTCCAGTTGTTCATCCGTGGCAAGGCCATGTCTGGTGCACCTATCATCATAGGCACCAGCCAGTTGGCCAGACCGGTAAAAGCAGGCATTACAGCACCAAACACCATAATCAGGCCATGCACTGTGGTCATCTGGTTAAAAAAGTCAGGTTCTACTATCTGTAAACCAGGCTGGAATAACTCAGCGCGGATCACCATCGCCATAGCACCACCGATAAAAAACATCGTCAGTGCAAACAGCAGATACAAAGTGCCTATATCTTTGTGGTTGGTGGTATAAAGCCAGCGTTTTAGTCCTTTGGCTGGCCCATGATGTTCATGCTCAGCATGAGCATGTGGATCTGTAGTAACAGTACTCATCTGCGCCCCCTAAGGTTTTTGTGCTTTGGCGATGTCGGCAGCTTGCACCACATCCCCTGTATTGTTATCCCAGGCATTGCGCTCATAGGTCACTACAGCCGCAATTTCGCTTAATGTCAGTTGCTTGGCAAAAGCCTGCATAGCTGTGCCTGTTTTACCGTTCAGCACTATATCGATATGAGCAGGTAAATCTTCCAGCGCCATTTTGCTGCCTTTAAGCGCAGGAAAAACGCCGGGAATGCCCATGCCTGTGGGTTGATGGCAAGCAGCGCAGTAGCCCATATAGGTTTTTTCACCCAAAGCCATTAACTCTTCTTTGCTCATATTCATCGACAACAGCTTGAGTTCTTCAGCTTTGGCAGCAGCCTGAGTAGCGGCTTCCTGCGCTATCCACAGATCAAAATCAGCCTGATCTTTGGCAATGACGACCACAGGCATAAAGCCGTGATCTTTACCGCACAACTCAGCACACTGACCGCGGTAAATACCGGGATGATCGACTTTGGTCCAGGCTTCATTAATAAAACCAGGGTTTGCATCTTTTTTCACGGCAAAAGCCGGCACCCACCAGGAGTGGATCACATCATCTGAAGTGACTAAAAAGCGCACTTTTTTACCTGTAGGGATCACCAAAGGCCTGTCCACCTCTAACAGGTAGTTTTCGCCCTTTTTTAGTTTATTTTCGATTTGTTTACGAGGTGTGGCCAACAAAGAGTAATACTCTACTTTGTGGTCCATATATTTGTAGTGCCACTTCCATTGTGAACCAGTGACCAGAACTGTCACGTCAGCTTCGGAGGTGTCTTCCATCGCTATCAGGGTTTGGGTGGCGGGGATCGCCATTAAGATAAGAATAACAACAGGCAAAGCAGTCCAAAGCAGCTCTACTTTGGTGCTTTCATGAAATTGAGCAGGCGCGACGCCCTTCGACTTACGATGATGAATGATAGACCAAAACATCACCCCAAAAACCGCTATCCCTATTGCACAGCAAATGTAAAAAATCTTCATATGCAGGTCGTAAACCTGCTGACTGATTTCTGTAACCCCTTGAGTCATGTTCAAAGGCATTTCTGCAGACTGCGTCGAAAACGCAAGCAAAAAGGTTAGCAGCGACCAACACAGATAACTGGTTTTCGCCACGTGACTTCTCCTCTGTCTTTGCACAAAGCAAATTGCAGATTTAAAGACACACACCCTACTTCGTCTTTGGTCCGCAACTGCCATTATTATTATTGTCCCGATTTAACTTGCATAAATCGGTGCACTGATTTTTTGTTTTGTTATCAGTTGCATATAACAATTAGTCAAGGAACAGACAGAAGTAAACCCGAAAAATGAAAAAGCACCGATAAAACCAAATGGTCGTACCAGTGCTTCATGTATTACAAACTATTGAGTCAGGTAGATTTTTTACCAGCTGCTAGTGCGGATCACGCCAACGGCGAGGCCTTCAATGGCAAAATGCTGTTGGCTTAAGTCCACCTTAATCACGTCAAAATCGCCGTTTTCCGGATGCAGGTAAACCATCTGACCTTCACGGCGAAAACGCTTTACTGTCACTTCATCTTCCACTCTGGCCACCACAATCTGACCCTGACGGGCTTCTGTAGTTTTATGCACAGCCAATAAGTCACCATCCAGAATACCAATGTCTTTCATACTCATGCCCTGCACTTTTAATAAAAAGTCGGCATTAGGTTTAAATAAACTGGCATCGAGCTGGTAACGCTGTTGAATATGTTCTGCGGCCAGAATAGGCTGACCAGCAGCAACTTTGCCAATCAGCGGCAAGCCTGGCTCTTCTTCTTCCACATCATTGGCTGCATCATCTTCAATCAAACGGATACCACGGGACGTGCCCGGCATCATTTCGATAAAACCTTTTTTCGCCAATGCTTTTAAATGCTCTTCCGCAGCATTGGCAGACTTAAATCCCAACTGAGTAGCAATTTCAGCACGGGTCGGCGGCATACCTGAAGCGGCCTGATAATCTTTAAGCAGTTGCAAAATTTCGGCTTGTCGTGGTGTTAATGGACGCATAATGCTGAATACCTATACAGTGGATACTGTGAGTATATACAGCCTTTTATCATCTGCCAAGTCGTATACCCAATTTTGCTGGTAAGACCTTCCATGCTATTCTAACGGCTGTTTATAAGTACGGATTTGATATGTTAAAACCAATGACATGGTTAGCACAGCTGTTGTATTGGCCACTTAAACCTTTGGTCAGATGCAAGATAGTGCCAGAACCTGTAGCGGAAAATCTGGCATTGGACCCCAAGCAGCCAGTGTTCTATATCAGCAGAACCGCCTCTTCAAGCGATTTAGCCACTTTAGCCCGCGTCTGTCACAAGCTGGGCCTGCCAGATCCTATGGATCCGGTGCAACTGGGCAACACCAGCTTATCCCGTACTATTTTTCTTGAGCAACCTCGTGTGCTTTGGGGCAGTCGAGCGTCCACCGATGCTTTGCAACAGGGTTTAGCCTTATTACAGGCGCATCAGCGGGATCCAAACTTTTCAGCTCAACTTATTCCAGTTTCAGTACTGTGGGGCCGGGCTCCAGGTAAAGAAGACAGCGTAAAGTCGATGCTGGGCGAATCCGAATCTCCAAGCTGGCTGGCGAAACTGTTTATTGTATTGATTTCAGGTCGTCATACCCTGGTGCGTTTCAGTAAAGCTGTGTCTGTGCGTCAGATTATTGAAAATGCCACAGTCAACGAAGACACAGCCCATAAATTATTGCGGGTGGCGCGTTTCCATTTCTATCGCCAACGTTTGGCTGCAACTGGTCCAAAATTACCGGACAGAGCCGCCTTATTTAACTCTTTACTCGCTTCAGATGCTTTAAAAAAAGCCATTGAAGAAGAAGCTCAAAGTAAAAAAATCAGCATTAGAGAAGCTCGTGCCGAAGCCTTAAAGTTGCTGGAAGAAATAGCAGCTGATTACCGCGAATCCACCTTAAGAGTGGGCGATCGTTTCCTTGGCTGGTTATGGAAAAAGCTGTATTCAGGCTTAAAAATTAATAATGGCCAGGTGCTGACTGATTTAGTACAAAAAGGCCACGAAATTGTTTATGTGCCCTGCCATCGCAGTCATATGGATTATCTGTTACTCAGCTACGTCATCTACCATCAGGGTTTAGCTCCGCCTCATATAGCTGCCGGTATTAACCTGAATTTCTGGCCTGTTGGTACTTTATTCCGCCGTGGTGGCGCTTTCTTTATCCGCCGTAGTTTCAGCGGTGAAAAGCTGTATTCTGCTGTATTTCGTGAATACCTGAGCAAACTATTTAGCAAAGGTTATCCGGTAAAATACTACTCCGAAGGCGGCCGCAGCCGCACTGGCCGTTTGTTGCAGCCTAAAACAGGTATGCTGGCGATGACGGTACAAGCCGTATTGCGTGGCATAGACAGACCTATCAGTTTAGTGCCTGTTTACTTAGGCTATGAGCATGTGATGGAAGTAAACACTTACCTGACTGAACTCAAAGGCTCCAGCAAGAAAAAAGAATCTATAGGGGGCGTATTCAGCGCTGCCCGTAAGCTGCGGGATTATGGTTATGGCTATGTGAACTTCGGTCAGCCTATCTCACTGAATGCCTTTTTAAACCAACAGGCTCCTGACTGGCGTGCATCGATGGAAACAGCAGATACACAAAAACCTGCCTGGTTAAATCCTGCAGTAGCCACACTGGCGACAGAAATTATGCAGCGGATTAATCAGGCGGCAGCGCTGAACAGTATCAACCTGATCGCCACCTGTTTACTGGCAACACGCCAGCATTCGCTGACACGACAAGAGCTCAGCACTCAGCTGGAGTTTTACCGTAACCTACAACATGATGCGCCTTATCATCCCGGTGTGACTTTGCCCGAAGGTTCTGTCAGCCAATGGATTGACCATGCAATTAGCCTGAAGAAAGTCGAAGTGTCACAAGACAGCTTTGGTCAAATTATTCAGCTAACGCCTGAAAATGCGATTTTATTAAGTTACTACCGCAATAACGTCTGCCATTTATTTATGTTGCCAGCTATTTTGGCTACGGCGTTATTGGAGCATCCACGGCTAAGCAAAGTACAGCTGATGAATATCTGTCAGTTGGTACACCCCTTGTTGCAGCATGAGTTGTTTTTGCAATTGGATCACTTCAACGACTATATAGAGCGAGTGTTAGAGCAGCTGCAAAAACACCAGCTAATCGAAGCTCAAGGCCAGCATTTGCAAGCGGCACCAATACAACAAGCTGGTCATTTCATGCTGGAGCTGCTGGCACACAACGCTCAGGACGTGCTGCAACGTTATGCTGTGGTGCTGAACCTGCTGCAATTGCACAGCCCGCTGACCCGTGCTGACTTAGAGCAACAAAGCCATGAACTGGCGCAGCGTTTAAGCACATTGCATGGTATCAGCTCCCCTGAATACCATGACAAGCAGTTGTTTGCTACCTTGATAAATGCATTACGCGAAGCAGGTTATTGCCATAGCAATGAACAAAACGAGCTGGAGGCTACGGCTATTTTGTTGCCACTGCAGCAAACAGTAAACGGTTTATTAAGAGCTGATGTACTGCAGACTGTGCTGAGCATAGTGAAAAAGAGAGTCTGAAAAAGAAAGTCTGAAACACAGCTTTTTCCCCACGAAAAAACCACCAGAAGGTGGTTTTTTATTCATTGGCTGACAAATCAGCGCGCTTTGTCGTAACTACGGATCACACCTTCTTGCATAGTGGACGCCACTAACACACCATCCCGATTAAAAAACTGACCACGAACCAGACCACGGGCACCTGATGCACTGGGGCTGTCTACGGCATACAACAGCCAGTCGTCAAAACGGAAATCATGATGGAACCACATGGCGTGGTCTATAGTAGCGACTTGCATATTAGGCGCCATAAAAGACTTACCATGAGGCTGCAAAGCAGTCGGCAGGAAGTTAAAGTCTGATGCATAAGCCAGCAAGTATTTATGCACCCGCAAATCGTCCGGCATTACACCATTGGCTTTAAACCAGACATAACGTTTAGCCTGGCTCACCTGCGGATTAAAAGGGTTATGGAAAGCGACAGGACGCATTTCTATTGGCTTTTCACAGATAAATTTACTGCGCAGAGATTCCGGAATTAAATGCGCATGTTCGCGATAAAACTCTAAGTCAGAGACCAGATCTTCAGGCGCGGGCACACGAGGCATCAGTTCCTGATGCTCAAAACCTTGCTCTTCAGCCTGAAAAGAAGCCGTCATATAAAAGATAGGTTTACCGAACTGGATAGCACTGACACGTCTGGTACTGAAGCTTTTGCCATCACGAATATTTTCGACTTCGTACACTATAGGTTTACTGGCATCGCCTGGCCGCAAAAAATAAGAGTGGAACGAATGCACCTTACGGTCGGCTTCCACTGTTTCTTTGCAGGCTGATAGCGCCTGCCCCATCACTTGGCCACCAAACACAGCTTTAAACCCCAGATCCTGACTTTGACCTCTGTATAAACCTTGTTCGATTGTTTCCAGTTTTAAAAGGGATAATAAATCTGACAAAACCTGACTCATCATGAGCTCCTGCGTGAATGCAAGAAAGCATTGTGGCTCAGCTATGCCATATCGGTAAAGATCTTATCCATAAACGGCCGTGTGTTTTCCACGTTATTGGCGGGTTGTTTCTCTCAAACTAACATCACTGGTATGGATAGCTTTCATTGTGTCTTTCGCCGTTTCGCGGTCAACTTCGATCTGCGCTCTGGTACGGCAACGTTTAGTTTTAAGCATAGTACCGGTAGCACGGGTGTATTCACATACCTTTTCGCTCATGTCAACCTTAGTAACCTGAGCTTGTGTTTCACTCTTTACTTCAGCACTTTCAACGCGTTGTTGCACAACGTCCTGCTTTGTTGCGCTGGCGCAAGCTGTAAGGGTTAATGTTGCGGCGATAATCATCAGTAGGTTTTTATTCACTTTCCAACTCCTTGTTTAAAAAATGTCCGACAAGTACATTACTATCCATAAAAATGGATTTCAACAAACCTGATTATAATAGAAGCATAAATTTGAGATAAAAAGTTAAAATATGTAACTTTATGTTAATAAGGCGAGATCAGAACAAATGAACTACTGGCTTTTTAAAACAGAACCCGCAGAATGCAGCATCGACGACTTTGCTAAAGCCCCGGATAAAGCCATCGTCTGGGAAGGTGTTCGCAACTATCAGGCTCGCAATTTTTTACGGGACCAGGTAACAACAGGTGATCTGGTGTTTATTTACCACTCCAGCTGCAAAGACATTGGTATTGCAGGTGTAGCCGAGGTGGTACGAAGCAGTTACCCGGATCCTAGCCAGTTTAATTCGTTAAGCCCTTATTTCGACGCAAAATCAAACGAAGCCAAAGCCCCCTGGACAGCAGTAGACCTTAAATTTGTAGAGAAATTCTCCCAGCTTTTGTCGCTCGACAAACTCAAACAGTCAACTAAGCTAGAGCAATTACCACTGGTGAAAAAAGGCAACAGATTATCTGTGATGCCGGTAAGTTCAGCAGAATGGCAACACATAATAAAAATGAGTCAAGACAAGGGGAACATAGATGAAGCAGGAAAGACGACGTGAGGCCCGGGATTTAAATTATTTCTGGGAAATGCTTAGCATGGCGCAGAAGTTTTCCGTGTCTGAATTACAACGTTTTGGCTATGAATTGTCTTTTGTACGGCAACAGGAGCAACAACGGGTTGCAGTGCTGAAGGCTGGTCCGAAAATGGCCAGCATTGATGAAGATGGTCAAATTAACACCGCACCAAAGGTTTTTCTGCGCGATTAACCTGTATCCACAACATGATCAGCCAGCCAAACGGTCCGCATGCACAGGCTGATAATCCTGCAACATCTCAACAGCACGCTGACATAACTTCAAATAGGACGTCAGTGTATTGCTTTGCCAGAACTCGGTCAGTACCGGATGATGACGGATGAAATTCTCCATTTCGTTGAAAGTGAGCTGATTTTGCTGCTTCAAAAATTTGGCGACGGCCTGGCGAGGTAAAGTATTGTGATTGGCCTGCTCTTTACATAAAACAGGAATAGCTTTGCACAAGAGTTCCGTATGCAAATACCAGACTGGCGGCTTCGTATGAGAGCGACCTGCCTGATGCACTTTCGCCAACAACTGCTGACTCTGTTCCTCAGCTAACCAAAAGGCCAGATGCTCTAACTGCATAGACTGCTGCTCCGCAAAATGCAGTTGCACTTTTAATCTGTTTTGTATTTTGCCCAGTTGATCCAGCTTCAAAGCCAAAAACACTATAGGCGCCACTGCCAGCAGTAATAACAACATCCACATCAAAATTTCACTCCCTTTTACTGCATAAGTACAGCCGAAAACAGCCGCACTTTACCAGAGCCGGGGGCAGAATCCTATGACAGAATCACAGCAAAAAATTGCACCCGGATCAGAAAGTTTTAAAGCTGCTTTTTCTGCTGAATATAGTTGGCCACTTGCTGTTCCAGAATAGATAAAGGCACACTGCCGTTACGCAGCACCACATCATGGAATTCGCGTACATCAAACTCGTTGCCCAACTGCTGTTCAGCTTCTTTACGCAATTTTTTAATGGTCAGTTCACCCAGTTTGTAAGACAAAGCCTGAGCAGGCCAGCTGATATAACGGTCAATTTCTGTGGTCACATTGTGCATGGATAAAGCTGTATTGCTGGCAAGAAAATCTATGGCTTGCTGACGGCTCCAGCCCATAGTATGCATACCTGTATCCACCACCAAACGGGCAGCTCGCCACATTTCATAGGTTAGACGGCCAAAGTTGCTATACGGGTTCTGATAAAACCCCATTTCAACACCCAGATATTCAGAATACAGACCCCAGCCTTCACCAAAAGCTGAAGTGTAAAAATTACGACGATATTCAGGTAATGATGCCTGTTCACGCGCCAAAGAAATTTGTAAATGATGGCCAGGAACTGCTTCGTGTAACGTCAAGGCTTCCATCTCATACAAAGGACGACGGTCCAGCGCATAAGTATTGACCCAATAAAAACCAGCCCTGTCATCTCTGTTGGTGCCAGCATATCGGCCCGTGGTGTATTTAGGCGCTATTTCTGCAGGTACAGGTGCGACGCCGTAAGGCGTACGAGGCAAGGTTTTGAAAAATTTAGGTAATTCAGCATCAATTTTCTTTGCAATAAAAGAGGCTTCTTTTAATAAATCATCAGGAGTTTTGACGTAAAACTGTGGATCGGTGCGCAAAAACTGGATGAATTCAGCAAAACTACCTTTAAATCCAACTTGTGTGATGATGTTTTGCATTTCTGCACGAATACGCGCGACTTCCTCTAAACCAGTCTGATGCACCTGCTCTGGTGTCAGCTCTAATGTAGTGTAATGCTCCAGCCGGTTCTGATAATACTCACGACCTTTAGGCCAGTCACTGGCAGCAATACTATCGCGTGCACCCGGTAAATACTGCTGCAGCATAAACTGGTAAAACTCTTGGTAAGCCGGATTCAGTTGTTGATCGACGATCTGTTTTGCCTCTGATTGCATAACAACCCAGCTGTCTGCATCTACAAACTCAGGCTTTTGCTGAAAAGGCCGGTAAAACACATTCTGTTCTGGCGTCTTACTGATAAAAGCCAGGATACTTTGATCAAATCCAACCAGCACAGCTTTAGGTTGAGTCATCCCTGTCGCTAAGCCTTGTTTCATCCACTCTGTTTGCTGCTGCATATAAACAGGGATCGTTTTTAACTTGCTCAGATAATCCAGATAATCTTGTTTGCTCTTAAACTCAGTCCCCGACACCATAAAAGCCAAATCACTATGAAAACCTGACTCAGAGGTTAAAGGGATCAGATGAGCCCCGTACTGATACTCTGAAATCGCGTCTTTGAGGCTGTAGGCAAGAATGGCATGATTGATTTGTTGTTGTTCGGTCAAAGTCGAGACATCAATTTGTTGTAGCTGATCCAGCCATCGCTGCCGTTGTTTGGTCTGGGTCGCAAGCGTTGCTGCTGACATATCAGGTAAAGTAGTTTTACTGCGGTTATTTAAGTCTTTTTCCGCCTGCCAAAGCTGATTGGCAAAGTCGTCAAAGCCTTTTGGTTTAACAGACTGACTACTGCAAGCTGCTAGCAATACAACCAAACAGAAAAGCACAAATTTCTGGCGCATCTTTTTCTCCCCTAGGGTTTTTGCTGATTCTACTCTGTTCAACTCTGACAGCCAGTGCGGCGAGCTATGCTTTTTGGATACTGGCCGCAATATTCGGGTGGGAAGGGCTAAAAAAGTTGTTTTTTGAGCGGGAATCAGTGCTTTTTTAGGCGATCAGAAAAAAAACTTAAAAAATAAGTCATTAATAAAGCAGGAGATGCAGACTTTTTCTAACAGATATGTCAGCTTAACAACATCAGTCTGTTTGCCTCAACGTAAGTTTCGCGTAACATTACGTTTTGAAGGCTAAATTAGCAGTAGTATTTAGTGGAGTTGTGTTTGGCATGAAATATCAGGACTCAATCGAGCAAGCAGGTGAAAAGGCAGCGTTGACCGCGGCTTTTTTGCAGCGGCATCGTTTGGCAGCCCACCCGGTCAATTACACAGTGATCTATGAGTATATCAACGGTCATAATGACGGATTATGCCAGGCCATAGAACAAAAGCTGGCAGTTCAGAGTACCTTTGATGACTTTGTTCTGGCCGAACTTTATAGCCAATGGTTAAGCCCGCAACACCAACGTCAGGAAGAACTGAGTCAACAAGTCACCACTATGTTGGGTAAGTTATCCGGCACCACAGATATCGCCAGTGAAGCTGTGCAACATTATTTAGATGTGCTGGATCAGGCGCTGCTAGGTTTTGACCCAAACAACGCCAATCGTAGCCGTGAAAGTGTCAATAAAGTCATCAGTGCCACTTACGCTATTAAAGCCAGCCAGCAAAAACTCAAAGATCAGCTCGATTTCTCTAATGAGCAATGTCATGCCTTGCGCTCTGAACTTGAGCATCTGAAAAAAGAACGGCAACTGGATCCTTTAACTGGTTTGTACAACAGGCTGGCGATGCAGGAGCATCTGGATTTATGGTTTAGTGAAAATCCGGGCCGTCGCATTGCAGCTATCGCCGTGAATTTAGATCATTTCTCCCAGTTTAATCAGGATTATGGTACCGGGGTTGGCGATGTAATTTTGAGCAAAGTCGCCCGCAAAATCGCCAGTTATGTACAGGAAAGTGGTTTGCCTGTGCGTTCTGGTGGCGAAGAATTTCTGATTTTATTACCTGATGTTGATTTACGTACTGCAGGCGAAATAGCGGAACAAGTGCGCAAAGGTGTAGAAAAACTGCGGTTTGTCTCAGCCAAAAGCAAAAAGACTTTACCTAAAGTGACCATTTCTCTGGGCGTCACTATCTACAATACAGCGGAAAACTGGCATCAGTTTTTATCCCGCAGCAGCAAAGTATTGCTGGAAGCTAAAGTCCGCGGCCGCAATCAGGTGGCAACAGAGCTTATGCTGGCTAACTAAGTTATGGCCAGCTTGCTGAAAGACTTGTTTAACATAACGTTTCTGCAGCAACTGGCAGCGTTATGTCTGCATCACTATCCTGCATTTGACACACAAAAATTTCTTCAGCAAACGCAAGGGCCTGACTGGGACCTGTTGGAACTCAAAGCCAGAGTTCGTCAGATCAGCCACACCTTACACAGCAGCCTGAATTTACCTTATGCTGATGCCATCACAGTTCTGATCCCAGTCAGCGGGCATTTCTCTGGGCTGCATGGTTTTGTGTTTGCCGATTATGTCGAGGTGTATGGCCTGGACGATCCACAAACCTCTTTTAGCGCTTTGGCTCATTTCACCTGTTTCTCTACTGGCGAGTTTGCCATCCGGCCTTTTTTTCAGCGTTATCCTGAATTGACTTTGACCCAAATGAGACTATGGGCCAACTCTGACAATCTGCATTTGCGCCGTTTGGCCAGTGAAGGTTCACGGCCTCGCCTGCCATGGGGCATGGCGTTAAAAGCCTATAAAAAAGACCCGACGCCTTTATTGCCTATTCTGGAACAGCTTAAAACTGATACTGAACCTTATGTACAACGCAGCGTAGCAAATCATTTAAATGACATCAGTAAAGATCATCCTGAACTGGTCTTGGATATAGCACAGAGCTGGTTTGGTCAGCATGCAGTCACAGACTGGATAATTAAACATGCGTTACGGGGATTACTGAAACAGGCACATCCACGGGCTTTGGCTTTATATGGTTTGCAGCAGCTGCCGTTGCAAGTTCGGTTAGAGATGATGAATGCAAAAGTATCTGCCTCAGAACCTCTGCATTTTGGTATCGAGTTGTCTGGGCCACTGGAACTGGAAGCAAAAATAAGGCTGGAATACAAAATTGGTTACCGGAAAAAATCCGGTCAGTTAAATTACAAAGTGTTTCAGCTAAGCAACAAAGTATGGACAGGTCAAACTATGGAGTTTGAACGGCGTCAGTCCTTCATTGACTTAACCACACGCAAACATTATCCGGGCCAGCATCACCTGCAAATTATGCTGAACGGCCACTGTTATGCCGAAAGCTTTTTTGACTTCCGGTAAAACAGTATGGGCTTTATAAAACTGCAGGATAAGTTGGCGTAAGCCGCCGAATCTTTTACACTAGCGCCACTTTAGTTCTCCTCGAACAGCCAAAGGCTTTTTTATGACTGACCAGCAACCTGATAGCACTCATTTTGGCTTTAAAACCGTAAAGCAGACTGAAAAAGTTTCGCTTGTGGCTAATGTCTTTCATTCTGTTGCGGCCAAATATGACCTGATGAATGATGTAATGTCTTTGGGTATTCACCGGCTGTGGAAAAGATTTACCATTGACTGCAGCGGCGTACGCCCTGGCCATCAGGTATTGGATTTAGCCGGTGGAACTGGTGATATCACAGCATTGTTTTCCAAAAGAGTAGGCCCGACTGGCAAAGTGATTCTGGCCGACATCAACGAATCTATGCTGAATGTAGGTCGCGACAAACTGCGTGATTTAGGTTTGGTGAATAATATTGACTATGTACAAGCCAATGCCGAAGCCTTACCTTTTGCCGATAACAGCTTTGATATCATCAGCATAGGTTTTGGCCTGCGTAATGTGACCGACAAAGACGCCGCGTTACGCTCTATGTACAGAGTATTAAAACCAGGTGGCCGTTTACTGGTATTGGAATTTTCCAAACCTGAATACGAGTGGCTGAGTAAAGTCTATGACCTGTATTCATTTAAGTTGCTGCCTGCGATTGGCGGTTTAGTGGCGAATGATAAAGAAAGCTACCAGTATCTGGCTGAATCTATCCGTATGCATCCGGACCAGGACACATTAAAACAGATGATGGAAACTGCGGGTTTTGAACATGTCAGTTACCATAACCTGACCGGCGGTATAGTGGCATTACATAAAGGTTATAAATTCTGATGTTGAGCTTAGTGCCACAACTGATTTGCGCTACTTTAGAAAAAGTGCTGCATAAAGTCGTGGCTATGGATCCGGCATCCCCAGCTTTATTACAAAAAGTTCAGGGTAAGCAGCTTGCTTTACAATTGCAGGAATTGCCATGGCGTTTTGTACTGTCAGCTACAGCAGAGACTTTGCTACTGAATCAGCACAATGAAAAAGTGGATTGTGTGATTGTGACTGACCTCGCTACTTTACAAAAGCTCAACGACCCCAGCCAACTGACCCGCTTAATTAAGCAGGATAAACTGCAAATTGACGGCGATCTGCAAGTTGCCCAGCAATTCAGTTTTTTGTTACAGCAGTTGAACCCTGACTGGGAGCAACAATTATCCGGTTGGTTAGGTGATGCCTTGGCTCATAAAGTCGCGATTGCGATTAAACAACTGCAGCTCTATATCCAGACACAGTTGCAACAACTGGAACAAGCCAGTATTGAGCTGGCTCAGGACGAATTGGCATTGAGCCCTACACAAGCAGAAATGAACCAGTTCAGCCGTGACGTTAGCCAATTGCAAGCCCGACTGGATCTATTAAGTCGCCATCACGCCTTCAGGCAGGAGTAATTTTGGGTCTGCGTCGTTTTTACCACATCTTAAAAACTTTGCTGCAATACGGATTGGAGCAACTGATCCCGCAGCAGTGGCAACCCTGGTATTTCCGCGCTGCACGCGGCTCTGCCTTCTGGTTAAAAAATCAGCACCCGGATAAAACTGAAGGTGCCCGTTTGCGTTTAGCTTTACAGCAACTGGGCCCGGTTTGGGTCAAGTTTGGCCAGATGTTATCCACCCGCCGAGATTTATTTCCTGAGCAATGGGTCGATGAGTTAGCCAAATTACAGGACAAGGTAGAAGCCTTTCCGGGCGATCAGGCCAGACAGCTGATTATTCAGCAACTGGGTTTGCAGCACATTGACGACTTATTCGAGCAGTTTGATGAAATGCCTCTGGCTTCCGCCTCTATTGCTCAGGTGCACAGTGCTCAGCTAAAACAAGCAGACGGCAGTTTAGCTGATGTGGTCATTAAAGTGATTCGGCCCGATATCAGGCCGCAAATTCTGGCCGATTTAGAGCTAATGGACGCTTTGGCTGATTTAGTGGCTCGTTATCTGCCGGATGGAAAAAGATTACGTCCAAAAGAAGTGGTAGCAGAGTATCGCAAAACTATTCTGGATGAACTGGATTTGCAACGTGAAGCAGCCAATGCCATTCAGTTAAAACGTAATTTTGAAGGCTCAGACTCACTCTATATCCCTTATGTTTACGCCGACCACAGCAGATTGGGCGTGATGGTGATGGAACGGATTTATGGTATTCCAGTCTCCGATCTGCCGGCACTGCGGGCTCAGGGCACCAACCTGGAATTACTGGCTAAACGTGGCGTAGAAGTATTTTTTACCCAAGTGTTTCGCGACAGTTTTTTCCATGCCGATATGCATCCCGGCAATATCTTTGTGTCCTTTGAAACCCCGGACAATCCAAAATACATCGGCATAGACTGCGGTATTGTTGGCACTTTAAACAAAGAAGATAAACGATATCTGGCAGAAAACTTTGTCGCCTTCTTTAACCGCGATTACTTAAAAGTCGCGCAGTTGCATGTCGATTCAGGCTGGGTTCCGGCTGATACCAGTGTCGAAGAATTTGAAAGTGCCATACGCACAGTCTGCGAGCCTATTTTCCAGAAACCGCTGCAGGATATTTCTTTTGGCCAGGTGCTGTTTAATCTGTTTAACACGGCCCGTCGTTTTAATATGCAGGTTCAACCACAACTGGTATTGTTGCAAAAGACCCTGCTGTATATTGAAGGCTTAGGTCGTCAGTTATATCCACAATTGGATTTATGGCAAACCGCCAAACCATTTTTGGAAAACTGGGTCAAACAGCAGATGGGTCCAGCGGCCTTATGGCGCGAGATTAAAGCGAATTTACCATTTTGGGCGGAAAAAATGCCGGAAATGCCGGGTTTGTTGCATCACTACTTGCAGCATGGCCCCAAACAACAAGCACACTTGTTAGCTAAATTGCAGCAAGTACAGGCACAGCAGCATAACCAGACTAAAAAACTGGCCAATGCAGTGCTGGCAGGTTGCAGTTTATTAGCAGCTGTCTTATTACTGACATCTGGCTGGTCTATAACAGCGGCGGGACTTGCACTGGTAGCGCTGGTTTTTGCGTTAAAAATTAACTGACGAATCATCGGGTTCGTTTGAAAATTTCGAAAATCGAAGGAGAATAACATGGGTTTTGGTGGCATTAGTATTTGGCAGTTATTGATCATCCTGGTGATTATTGTCCTGCTGTTTGGCACAAAGCGTCTGCGTGGTATAGGCACAGATTTGGGTTCTGCAATTAAAGGTTTCCGTAACTCAGTGAAAGATCCTGAAGAAACTGTAGAACCAGCAGCTCCGGTAGCTCAATCTCCACAGCAGCCACAACTTAAAGCTGAAACAAAAGAAGCTGCACCAGTTAGCGCTGAACAACCAAAAACTCCTGAACAACGCTAAATGAGCTTTTGGGAATTAGTGGTCATAGCCATAGTTGCTCTGCTGGTATTAGGCCCGGAGCGATTACCTGGCGCTATTCGCAGTGTCAGCGGCTTTGTTCGCAGCGTTAAACAATTTGGTCAGCAAATGCAGGCTGAACTCAATGACGAGCTGCGTGTACAAGAACTGCACGATAAGTTAAAGCAGGCCGAAGAAAAAGGCTTGTTAAACCTGACCACTGAAGAAATGCAGGCAATGACGGAGTTACGTCAGGCTGCAGCTGATGTGACCAATCCTTATCCTGCGATCAGCAAACCAGCTGAATCACAAACACTGCCGGCAGAGCCAGCGGCTTCTCCTTCGCCCATATCACCTGATCCAGTAGTAGCAGATGACAAAAACCACAAACCCTAACAGCCTGCTAGGGCACCTGATTGAGTTGCGCCGTCGGCTGTTAAATACAGTCATGGCTGTGCTTTTGGTGTTTATCTGTCTGGCCTATTTTGCCGCCGATATTTACCATCTGATGGCTTCGCCTTTAATGGCTGTATTGCCCGCAGGTGCATCCATGATTGCGACAGACGTGGCTGCCCCCTTTTTTGCTCCTTTTAAACTAACTTTTATTGTCGCACTTTGTCTGGCGGTGCCTTATATGTTGTGGCAAATCTGGTTATTTGTGGCCCCTGCTTTATATAAAAAAGAAAAGCATCTGGTTGCACCGCTAATAATCTCCAGCACTGTGTTGTTTTACTGCGGCATCGCCTTTGCGTACTACGTTGTTTTTCCTATCGTCTTTGGTTTCTTTACCAGTGTTGCTCCCGAAGGAGTGACGATAGCGACAGATATCAGTAGTTATCTCGATTTTGTTTTAAAACTTTTTTTCGCTTTTGGTTTATCTTTTGAAATTCCGGTCGCTGTATTGTTATTAGTATGGACAGGTGCAGTAACCCGTCAGCAATTAAGTGAAAAACGCCCTTATTTTGTTGTATTTGCTTTTGTCATCGGCATGCTTTTAACTCCGCCTGACGTGTTATCACAGGTATTGTTGGCTGTGCCTATGTGCTTGTTATATGAATTAGGTGTATGGCTTAGCCGTTTTTATGTTCCAACTGAGTCAGAGCAAACGGATCCCCTTTAAGGAAAATGTGCATGAAAAGTAAAATTATAATTGTGGTCGCAGGCCTTTTAGTTTCCGCCGCCAACGCTACAGAATTGTCGGATCAGCTCACACAATGCCGTACCCTACAGAATGACCTGCAACGCTTAACCTGCTATGACAACATTGGGCAGAAAACTTCCAAACCAGTGGCTGAAGCTGTTGTGACAAACGAAATTCAAAACACAGAAATAGCTCCGACTGTAAGTAGTCCGGTCACAAGTAGTCCGGTCACGGTCGCTACGACAAATGACAGCTTTGGTATTGAGCATAAAATCGCCGAAAGAACTGTGCCCAGCATTGACTCTACTGTAGTGAACATTGAGCAGTCAAAACGTGGATTTTGGACTGTCACACTGGACAACGGTCAAAAATGGCGCCAAATAACCAGTGATGGTTTCGTGCTCCGTAAAGGCGAGGCTGTGGTGATCCGCAGAGGTTCATTTAACTCCTTTCTTTTAACTAAAAAAGGCTCAGAGCGCCAAACCAAGGTTGCCAGGTTACAGGAATAATTGTGGTGTTTGATGTCGGAGTCAACCTCTTCAGTACCCAGTTTGATTTAGACCGACAAGATGTGATTGATCGGGCCAAAGCTGCTGGCGTTGAAGGCATGTTACTGATTAGCAGTGATCTCACTGAAACCCGACAGAATCAAATTGAATGCAGCCGGCAAACCAACTTCTTCTGTACAGCAGGTGTTCATCCACATTATGCAGGCTTAGTAACAGCAGACGATATGCAGCAACTTAAAAGCTTATTGCTGCACAACAGTGTAGTTGCTGTCGGGGAATGCGGACTCGATTTTAACCGGGATTTTTCGCCACGACAGACTCAGATCAAGGTATTCGAACAGCAACTCGATCTTGCTAAAAGTACTGGCAAAGCGGTTTATTTGCACGAACGGGATGCTTTTCCAACTCAATTGGCTCTATTAAAAGATCATAAAATACAGCATGGTGTAACGCATTGTTTTACTGGCGACAAGTTTCAAATGCAGGCTTATCTGGATCTTGGTTTATATATAGGTATTACGGGTTGGCTGTGTGATGAAAGACGTCATGAGCAGTTGGTTCAGGCATTAGACTATTTACCAATGGATAGATTACTCATCGAAACTGATGCTCCTTATCTGTTGCCGCGAACTTTACAACAAAAGCCCAAAAGCAGACGCAACGAACCTATGTACCTGCCTGAAATAGCGAGTTACATCGCGCAGCTGACAAGGCAGTCGACAGAGAGCATTATGCAAACAACCTGGAAAAACAGCTGTTCGTTGTTTAATTTGCCAAAGGACTTTATGCCATGACTATCGATTTATTGCTGCAGCAATGGCCAGCGTTACTTTGTGGCGCAGTGGCAGGCATTTTGCTGACGGCCTTGCTGGCCTGGTTGTTGTTTTGCTTACAACAAAAAAAGTGGCAATTGAACGTTGCGGATCAATTGGAAGACAGTATCCAGCAGCGTACCCTTGAACTGCAAATTACCCTGACTGAACTGGCCGATAAAAATAAACAGCTGGAACAACAAAATACCAGGGACGCTTTAACAGGTATACGTAACAGAGCTTTTTTTGATCAGAAAATGAATGCTGAAATTAAACGCAGCCGTCGTGAACGCAGCACTTTAGGTTTACTCATGATCGACATCGATCACTTTAAATCCATCAATGACAACCATGGTCATTTGGTCGGAGATTTAGTCATCAAAGAGGTCGCCAGTCGCCTGCAGCAGGAACTAAAACGTAGCACAGATCACTTGTGTCGTTATGGCGGTGAAGAGTTTGCCATTATTCTGCCAAATACCGATATAGAAGGGGCAATGCAGCTGGCTGAACAACTCCGCCTTTGCCTGACAGCCTCACCTGTCCAACATGAAGAACTTGAATTGTCGATCAGTGCCAGCATTGGTTGTTACGCTGCTGTGGCTGAAATCAGCAGCATTAGTGTGGATTATATTCAAGCCGCAGACATTGCACTTTATCAGGCGAAAAATGAAGGTCGAAACAAGGTCATATGCTCGACCTTGAGCCAGTGATCCCAACACAGGAGACTCCAGATGAGTCAGTTTAATGAATATTTTCCTGCCAGCCGCTTACGCCGCATGCGCCAATCTGATTTTAGCCGTCGTTTAATGGCGGAAAACCGCCTGACGGTGGACGACTTAATTTATCCGATGTTTATTGTTGAAGGCGAAAATCAGCGTCAGGCTATTCCGTCGATGCCTGGTATTGAACGCTTATCGCTGGATTTATTGCTCGAAGAAGCAAAAGAGCTGGTCGCTTTAGGTATTCCGGCCATTGCAATATTTCCTGTTACATCAGCAGAGAAAAAATCCCTGTTAGCTGAAGAAGCTTACAACCCGGACGCTTTGGCGCAACGTGCTGTTCGTATGTTAAAACAACATGTGCCTGAACTGGGTGTGATCACTGATGTCGCCTTAGACCCTTTTACCACTCACGGTCAGGACGGCATTATTGACGACGACGGTTATGTACTCAATGACATCACCACAGATATCCTGGTGAAACAGGCGTTGTCTCACGCCGAAGCAGGCGCTGACATAGTGGCA
>JAHIWM010000176.1 GCA_018815765.1 Gammaproteobacteria bacterium
AGTCACTTTGGTGATTGCTCCGGTCAATGATGCGCCTGAATTGCAAAACGTCTCAGTGACTATTACAGATGCTTATGTGGATATGCAGTCCGTTGTCACAATGAGTGTGTCTGATCCGGATCCAGGTAGTTACAGCTATGAAATTTTATCCGGGGATACGAACAGTGTATTTGCAATAACAGCAGGTGGTGTGATCAACGTTGCTAATGAAGCGTTATTAAATGCGCTGACAACACCATCCTATAGTCTGGTGGTGAAAGTGATAGAAAATAATGATCTGGCTTTTAGCGATACTGCCACAGTACAGATTACGGTTCTGGCAGAAACCACAACTGATACAGTCGTCATTTCTGATAACTCTTTTGCTGGTGGAGCCAATTTATCATTACAAATGATGCTTAGCGGTGATGAGAATGAGCCGGTGCAGATCATTCCGTTAAATGATGGCCGCAGTCTTGTATTAGGTACAGTCACTTCATCCTATGGACCCCAGGTTTTTGTCAGCCGGCTGACTGCCGATGGCAGTATAGATAACAGCTATGCCGACAGAGGGGTATTCAGAAATCAGATTTTATCTAATACCACAGAGCAGGCTGTGGCAGCTGTGCTGATAGGTTCGGATGAACTGGTAATTCTTGCAAATTACACCGAAGACGACGGCGATTCCGGGTTTTTCTTATTCAAACTAAACAGCTCTGGAGGCTTAGACACTAGCTTTGGCGGCTCAGGATATATCATGTGTGCTGTGCCCCAATGTGAAGCTAACGCAACAGCAACGGAGCTGATACTGGATAATGCCGGAAAATATGTGGTTTCAGGAACAATGATTGACGCTCCTCCTGTACCTGATCCGGCAGTGACGCAGGCATTTTTATATCGATTTGGCAACCTTAGTTATATAGATGGCTGGATAGGCACAGTCGGCACTCTGGAGCAATTTGATCTGGTGCGTCAGGATAGTGACGATAATTACTACGGCGTAGGCCAATCTTCTGCTGGTTTTATCGTAGTGGCCCGTTTTGACCCTGCTTTTAATTTAGACAGCAGTACTTTTGGCTGCACTCCTGGCTGTAGTGGTTATCAGGAATACAATTTCTCTCAGCTCAGTTCGCAAGCTTATGACGCAGTGTTGTATAACGATGATCTGTACCTGGTGGGCACTGTGACTGATGGCGCTGATCCAGCCAGTCCGGATGGCTTGTTTTTTAAAGTGACATCAGCAAACGGCAGTTTAGATCCTGGGTTTGGTGGTGCAGGTTTTATTCAGGTCGATGGCAGTTTAGGTGATCCGCTGCGTTATCAGGCCATTACCCAGGATGCAACGGGTTTTTATATTTTAACCAGCACAGCAGCAAGTAGCCATGATCTGGTGTCCATCAGCCATTACGATCTGGCAGGTGACCTGGAATTAGACCAATTTGTTGTGGTGAATGGGCAGTTAAAGGCGATCGATTTGCAAAGCGATGCTACAGGCTTATGGTTGCTGAACCACTTCAGTCATCCGGACTTTGAGGATCCAGCTTCTGTTAGCTTTAACTGGCTGGGCAAATACAATGTGACAACACTGGATCCGGATCCCTCGTATTCCAATGGCGGTCACCGCTGGTTTAGTGCCGGATTCAGTAATGACACTCTGGTTGGCAGTGTGCGTTTATTGCTTGGCGCTCAGGTGAATAAAACGCTGTTTTATGGCTACAGCGAATCGGTTCAGAACTTTGACTATCGTCAGGCCTTTGTCGGGCGTTTGACCTCCACTGGTGCCTTAGATCACAATTTTGGCAATCATGGGCTAGTACTGCTGGGCGATGGCAATCTGAGTGAGCTGGAGATCAACACTCTGGTCGAGGCGAATCCAAATCAGTTTTATCTGGCCGGCTCTGCCGTGGATGCTAATGGTGATGACACAGGTTTTGTCAGCAGATTAAATCTGGACGGTTCAGTGGATACCACTTTTGCAGGCGGCGTTTTTGAATTAACCCCCTCTGCTGTTGGCAGCTACACCGGGTCTGAAGCCATGCAACTGCAATTAAGATCAGATGGTCATCTGCTGGTGGGTGCTGAATATAGCCAGGCCGCTGGTAATGTGGATATCGCCGTATTGCAGCTCAATATAGATGGCACTTTAGATTCAGGCAGTTTTGGTACTGCGGCTTCGGGTTTTACTGTATTCAGTGAAATAGACAGCGCTGGTTTGGAAGAAGAGCGATTAAGCCGGATGAAACTGGATCCTGTGGATGACAGTCTGGTGATAGCCGGCCAATACAAACTATCAACGGATCCTAAACTTTATGTCGCACGTTTTAGTGACAACGGGCTCTTGATGAATGTAACAAATAGTGCGGCTAATGCGTTTGGTGAAGCAGGTCAGGGCTTTAGTCTGATTAATCTGGTCGATAACTCCAGTGACGCATTTGCCTATGCGGAATATTTTAATGCCCTGGATTTTGATGCCGCAGGTAATCTGGTGATGGCTGGCGCGACCACTTCTGAGGCTGCGGATGAACATTACCTGTATCGTCTGCAATCCAATGGTCTGACAGATGCGTCATTCAATGCGGGTACCCCAAGATTGTATAACAGTTTTAGTGATCTGACGCCTGTTGACCTGGAAATCAGAGATATCTATCTGGATAGTTCAGGGCGACTACTGATGGCCGGTACTTATGGCGCATACGCCTGGGTTGGTCGTGTCTTGCTGGACGGTAGTGGTAATCAGGTTGGCCGATGGGATCCTGCTTTTGAGCTGGGTTCTGTCACTGCCGGAGCCTATCTGTTTAATGGCCTAACTTTTTCCGCCGATTTATTTATGGAGTTAACCAGCAGCAAAGTGACTTTGGGTTGGAGTAACTACAGCGGGGGCAGCTATAGTGCAACGATGCGGCAGTATCAGCTGTATGAATCTACTCCAATTTAGTGAGTCCTTATGCAGATTAAATTTTATGGGACTCGAGGCTCAATCCCGACGCCCGGAGCCGATACTCAGCGTTATGGCGGCAATACGCCTTGTGTGCTGGTGACCAGTCAAAGTGGTCAGCAACTCATTTTGGATTCAGGCACAGGGATACGCTTGCTGGGACAGGAATTGATGGCAGGAACTAGCGAACTGGTGCTGTTACTCAGCCATAACCATTGGGATCATATTCAGGGTTTTCCATTTTTTGCACCAGCTTATCAGGCCGGACGCCAGATCCGCATTATCCCCGGTAAAACGCTGCACGGGGAAAATGACGCTATCCTAAAGCAAATGTCAGGAGAGTTTTTCCCTGTGGCGCCGCAGCAGTTGGCGTCAACTATTCGTATCACCCCTATGACAGAAGAGCAATGGCAGTTGGGAGATTTCTATATCCAACGTTGTCCGTTGAATCATCCCGGTTCCGGCAGCGCCTATCATATTAGTGCGGACGGGCACACTTTGGCCTATGTCACAGATAACGAGCTGTTCCCACCAGAACAAACCATGACCTCCAGAGCCCAATGGCTGGAGTTTGTTACCGGAGTGGACCTGTTAATTCATGATGGCCAGTATCTGGAAGCTGACATGCCATACAAATTAGGCTGGGGCCATTCGTTGGTCAGTCAGGCCGTAGTTTTAGCCAAAGAAGCCAAAGTGAAAAGACTAGTGATTTTCAGCCATGATCCTGCCAGAACTGATCGGCAATTAGATCAATTGGCGCAGCAGTTTAGTGGTCAGCAACCAGAAGTACTGATGGCGCAGGAAGGAATGGAGTTGTGGTGCTGAAGTATTGGCGTCGTCATCAATGGATTTTGTTGTGCAGCCTGGTGTTTAGCGCCTTACTGGTGCTGGCTCAGCTTAGTGCTGTCTATTCAGACCAATCGGTATTAAAGCGATTGGATGGCTTGTTGTACGACACCAGATTAAAGCTGATGCTGCCGTACCGAAGTGTGAAAGAGTTACCTGTGGTGATTGTTGATATTGACGAAAAAAGTCTGCAACAACTTGGTCGCTGGCCATGGAGTCGGCAAACTGTGGCGAAAATACTGGAACAACTCACGGCTGCAGGGGCTTCAGTGGTGGCTTTTGATGTGATTTTTTCTGAGTCTGAACGCAACCCGGCACTGCAAGTATTGCAATTGTCCAGCCCACAGCAACTATCCCCGGAGACTAGCGCAGAGTTAAAGCATATAGCGCCTTTGTTAGATGCCGATCAGCAGTTTGCTTCGAGCCTACAAAACAAAGACGTGGTACTGGGGTTTTTATTTCAGCAGGAACAGTTGGCTGTGGGTCAATTGCCTGAAACCTATGTAGCTATGGATTCTGAAGCCAGTCAAAGCTCTGTCAGTCAGTTTGCCGGTTATGTTGCCAATACGGCTGTACTTCAGCAACAAAGTGCAGGCACAGGTTTTATCAATTCCTCCCCTGATCCCGATGGGTTTATCCGCCAGGCCGCTTTGTTAATCCGCTATCAGGACAAAGTGTATCCGTCGTTGGCGCTGGAGGCTGCGCGTTTATATGCTTTGGCGCAGGAGCTACCGGTAGAGACTGCACCACTGCAGCAAATTAATACCATAGTTGGCGTCACAGTGGGCAGTACCCGCATTGATACAGATTTATATGGCAGGGTGCTTATTCCTTATCGCGGGCCAGCCGGCAGCTTCCCTTATATTTCTGCTGTGGATGTACTGCATGGGGCTGTGGATAAAACCCTGCTAAAAGATGCGATAGTTTTTGTCGGAACTTCTGCAGTAGGTCATGCCGATTTGCGTTCAACTCCTGTTGGTGTGCAATACCCCGGAGTGGAAGTGCACGCCAATGTGTTTGAAGGTTTAATCTATCCGGAGCTTATCCATTCCCACCCGGATTGGGCTGAAGCTTTAGTGTTTTTGTTTTTGCTGTTGCTGGGTTTGTTGATGAGCCTTCTGTTTCCGGCTTTGGGCCCTGTCAGTTTAGCTTTCAGTGGTGGTAGCCTGTTACTGCTGACCTTGGGTGGAAACTTATATAGCTGGCAAGTGCTAAAGCTTGATTTGCCATTGACATCCAGCCTGCTGCTGATTTTAGGTCTGACCTTGTTAAATTTAATCTATGGCTTTTTTGGTGCCTCGCAACAAAAGGCGCGGATTAAGGCTATTTTTGACCAGTACGTGCCTCCGGCTCATATAGATGAAATGCTGAATCACCCTGAGAGTGTCAGTCTGGACGGTAAAAGAAAAGAGATGTCGGTGTTATTTTCTGATATCCGTGGTTTTACCAACTTGTCGGAAAAACTGACGGCTAGCGAGCTGAAATCCTTGTTAAACCGCTACTTTTCGCCTATTACCAAAACTATTTTTCAGCATCAGGGCACCATAGATAAATACGTTGGCGATATGGTGATGGCATTCTGGAATGCGCCTCTGGATGTGAAAGATCATGCAGAACTTGCTGTGAAGGCTGGTTTCTCTATGTTAAAAATCACCGATGAACTTAGCAAAAGTTTTGTTTTGGATGGCTTGCCCGCTATCGATATTGGGGTCGGGGTCAATACAGGCGAAATGAACGTGGGTGACATGGGATCGGAATACCGCCGTGCTTATACTGTGCTTGGGGATGCAGTAAATCTGGGATCCCGGCTGGAAAGCCTGACTAAATATTACGGCGTGCGGTTTTTGGTCAGTCAAACGACAGCACAACAATGCCCTGACATGACTTTTCGCACTATCGATAAAGTGAAAGTAAAAGGGAAAACTGCAGCCGTCATTATTTATGAACCTGTGGATCCCGACTTACTGACTAATCCTGCTTTTGCTGCCGCCTTGCGGCAGCATGAACAAGCGCTTGTGTTGTATTTGCAGCAACAATGGGCCGATGCTGAACTACTCTGGACCTCGTTGCATCAACTTCATAACGATAAGTTATACAGCTTGTATCTCGAACGGCTGGCTCATTACCGCACACATTCAACTGGTGCAGATTGGGATGGAGTCTATACTCATGCAGAAAAGTAGTCATGGCAGTGAAAAATGATGACTGAACCCTCAGTATTGCGACATTTGATAGACATAGGCATTTCGTTATCGGTAGAGCGGGATACAACCCGTCTGCTGGAGCGTATTTTAACCAGTGCTCAAACCTTAACTCAGGCAGACGGTGGCACTATTTATTCGGTGACGGCTGACAAGAGTCTAAAATTTGAGACTTTAATCAACAACTCGCTGCATATGTATATGGGCGGCAGCTCTGGTGTGCCTATCTCTTTCCCCTCCATCCCTATCTATACAGATGGTCAGGTGAATCAACACGCTATAGTGGCTATTGCTGCCGCTGAAGGTGAGATGATCCATATTCCGGATGCTTATGCGTGTCAGCAATACGACCTGAGCGCTGCGCGCAGCATGGATCAGCGTACGGGTTATCATACTCAGTCTGTGTTGACTGTGCCGATGAAAAACCACGAAGGCGAACTGAACGGCGTATTACAACTGATCAATGCCACTGTGGATGGCAAAGTCAGTGCATTTTCCGCTCAGCAAATGGAGCTAGTCCGATCCTTGGCTTCGTTGGCTGCCGTAGCTCTGACCAATAAGCAACTGATTGAAAACATGGAGGAGTTGTTTCAAGGCATAGCCCGGCTTATCGCAAAAGCTATAGATGAAAAATCGCCTTACACAGCCGGACATTGTAAGAGAGTCCCTGAGCTGACCATGATGTTGGCCAATGCGGTGCACCGTCACGCTACTGGACCTTTAGCTGATTTTATTCTGACGGAAGCTGACCGGCATGAGTTAAGTGTGGCGGGCTGGTTGCATGACTGTGGCAAAATTGCCACACCAGAACATGTGATGGATAAAGCCAGTAAACTGCAAACCATTTATGATCGAATAGAACTGGTTGACGCCAAAATAGAAATTGCCAAACGGGATTTCGAACTAAGTCTTGCTGGCCCTTTGTATCTTGCGTCTCATCAGCAGGATCAGGTTCAAGTGGCAGTGTTGCAACAGCAACTGGCACAAGGACTGGCAGTTTTTGATGCGCAGCGTGAGTTTTTGCGCAAAGCCAATATAGGTGGCGAGTTTATGGATAAAAACGATCAGCAGCGTGTTGCTGATTTTGGTCGCCAGCAGCAAATCCACATCGCGGGCCAGCTACAAAATCTGTTATCTGACAATGAAATTTATAACCTGAGTATAGCCCGTGGCACTTTAACTCCGGAGGAAAGACAAATTATTAACCGTCATATGGATATTACCGTCGATATGCTGGAGTCTTTAACTTTCCCCAAACATTTACAAAGGGTGCCGGAGTTTGCATGTGGCCATCATGAGAAAATGGATGGCACTGGTTATCCCAAAGGCCTGACGAAAGAACAAATGTCAGTGCCAGCACGCATGATGGCAATCGCAGATATTTTTGAAGCCTTAACGGCGTCCGACCGACCTTATAAAGAGGGTAAACCTTTAAGCGAATGTCTGGTCATTATGGGGCGAATGAAAGAAAACCAGCATATAGACCCTGATCTGTTTGATATTTTTATCGATCAAAAGGTGTATCTGCAGTACGCAGAGCAATTTTTAACCCCTGGGCAAATCGATGAGGTTGATCTGTCGCTGATCCCTGGTTACCTGCCTCCTGAACGACGTAATGTGGCCAAATAGCTAGTATTCACAAAGACGCCGGAGTCGTGCGAGCCAATATGAAATACAAAAAATAACTGCCAAAGTTGTCAGGTCGGCAAAAGGTTACAGCTGAAATTCGCCAATAAAGCCGCTACACTAGCCGCAGTTAACTAAAATCATGGGAATTTTATATGTTTGAATGGATCGCGAGTCCGGAGGCCTGGATTGCATTAGGTACTCTGGCAGCCTTGGAAATTGTCTTAGGTATAGACAATATTATCTTCTTATCTATTTTGGTGGGTCGTTTACCTGAACATCAGCGCGCTTTTGCCCGCCGTATGGGTTTAGGCTTGGCCATGTTTGCCCGTCTGGCGTTGTTATTCTCTATTTCCTGGGTGATGGGTTTAACTGAAACCTGGTTTACTGTACTGGGTAATGACATTTCAGGCCGTGATGTGATCTTAATAGGTGGTGGTTTGTTCCTGCTGGCGAAGTCGACTCAGGAAATTCACCATAGCCTCGAAGGTATGGAAGAAGAAAGTGCTGGTCCTAAAGTGGTCGCGAACAACCTGTTTATGGTACTGATCCAAATTGCTATTCTGGATATCGTCTTCTCGTTAGATTCAGTTATCACTGCTGTGGGTCTGGTCAATCAAATTGAAATTATGGCTATTGCCATCATAGCTGCAGTACTGGTGATGATGTTTGCTGCTAAGTCTATTGGTGATTTTGTCGATGCCCATCCATCCATTAAAGTGCTGGCTTTATCCTTCCTGATCCTGGTTGGTGTGACCTTAATGATCGAAGGTTTTGATGTGCATGTGCCAAAAGGTTACATCTATTTCGCTATGGCATTCTCTGTGGCTGTTGAGATGATCAATATCCGCATGCGTAAAGGTCGCAATGTAGTGAAACTGCATAAAGCTATATCGGACGAAAAAGCCGATTAAGCCTAAGCGAAGCCGATTAGAAGAGCCCTGCTAGTCACTGACAAGCGGGGCTTTTTTATTGGCGTTGATTTTAAGGTTGCGGCGATCCAGCTGCAAATACAAGACTGTGGCTAATACCAAAGTTAAAACTACAGCAACACTGACTGAACTGATGCGGTACAACGAGCTGTACATCAAGTCCTGATCCGCTTTTAAATACTGACCAAAAATGATAGCCATAGTGGTCATGCCACCAAAAGCTACTCCGGAGCCAGGCCCTTCCAGTTGCTGCGCTCTGGCAAAAATCAGCATGCCAAAAAAGAATGCCAGCATGGTTAAGGGTAAATGCTGGTAGTTGTCATACAACACCAACTGAGCCGCTATCGCATAAGCTGAACCCAACAATACCCCTGAAGCTCGTTTGATGCCTGCCTGCACTATACCAGTGAAACTCATAGGCAGCAGGATCAGAATACTGCTGGCCTGAGCAGAGAGCGAATCCTGTAAATCCAACAGCTGAAAGGTAACAAAAGACAAAGTGGCAAGAGTAGCCGCGACCAGACTTTGTTGCTGCTGCTCCTGCTGAGTTTTAGCCGGAGGCATCTGCATGGGCTGTTCTGGCACAGGGAAAAGCCAAATCACAGCACCACTGATCAGCAACGCAAACAGCACAGCCAATAAAGCATTACCAAGCATCTGACCCGGATCCATGCTGGGGTAACTGGCGAAATGTAAAAAGATGCTGCCGTTAATAATGGCAATAGCAGCAAAGACAAAAAGCGCGCCTTTGGCCATCAAACGGAATAACCACAAAAAATAGACAAAAACTGCCAGCGTCATTACAGCACTTAAGGAACCAAGCCAGCTGTACAGCAACACCATAGAACCAGCCAGCAGGTTAGCCGACACATATTGCAGTACAACAAAAGGCGTCAGCCGGGGAATTAAACCTAATAACAACACTGGGCTGATGGTAAAAAATACACCCCATTGATCCGAGTTGGTTAGCTTAGCCAGCAGTAAGCCGAGGCTGGCACCAAAGGCCAATCGCAGTACTTTATTTAAGGGAGTGGGTGCAAACATAACCTGACCTAAAAGTTTTAGTAAAGACTGCGTTAGTAAACGTCACTTTAGTAAACATAGTGCAGCAAGCTAATCAGCTGAATTTGGCTTTTCGCCAAAGCGGCCAACAGGCTGTTGTCTTGTGGCACCAGTTGCACTGTAGCTCGTGAACCCACTACTAAAGCGGACGGCATTTGCTGTTGCATTGCCAGATTCACTTTTAAACGCTGCGCATCACGGACCCAGCGGCTGCTGCTATCGGCTGTGGCTAAACGTCCATCTGGTGTGCTCTGGCCATTGGCAACACCTGCATCTATATCCCGCACCGAAGCGCTGAATACTTCGCCTGGTAAAGCGTCAAAAGTGATCAGTGCTTCAGTACCTTGTTGCACATGCAGCAGACTTTTTTCACGAAACAAAGCGCTGACCCAACTTTGTTGAGTGGAGACCAGAGCAACAGTGGCCTGATGACTGGCCAGATTAGTGCCAACTTCTAGTTGTAAATCTGTGACTATGCCATCGACATCGGCATAGACCTTGGTTCTGTCCAGCTCTAGTTGGGCTACTGCCAGCTGATTGCGGGCCTGTTTAATTTGCACCAGCTCCTGAGTCGGAATACCCAGTTCTGCTTCACGTTCTGCTAAATCTGCGGTGCTGGCCTGTAGTTCAGCTTTGGCTTTGAGTACAGCAGTCTGGCTTTGATCCAGTTGCTGACGTGGGATGAGCTTTTGGTTGTACAGTTGCTGATAACGCTGATCTTCCCGCTGCACTTCCTGCAAGGCAAAACGCGCCTGATCAACACGGGCCGCAGCACTTTGCAAAGCTGCACTTAACTGGCGGTTGTTTTGCTGGCTTTGTTCCAGTTGCAATTGGGCCAGTTCAAGTTTGAGCTGGTAGTCAGCCGGGTCTAATTCAAATAACAAATCGCCTTTTTTTACCTGCTGATTATTCTGTACCGCAACAGACACCACACGGCCAGGAACCTGGGGGGCAACTTGCACCACGTAACGTTGCACTAAACTGTCTGTGGTGACAGGCATATACAAATCGGCAGCCAGGTAGTAACCAAACACCAGTGCAAACAACACTAAGGTCCATTTGATCCAACGGTTAAACAGTTGTTCAGCGCTCATGATAAGTCTCCGGCTTTTTGATCCTGCAAAAGCACAGCGGCTTGTTGCAATACCAGACTCAGCAATTGTGGAAGATCCTGTTGCTGCTGCGGTGTTAAATTACCCAGTAATTGCTGCTGCAAAGCACGGCGTTGTTGATTAATAGCGGCCACTAAGTCTGTTGCCGCCGGCAACAAATACAACGCCTTCTGGCGTCTGTCCTGCTCTGATGGGCGGCGTTCAATCAGCCCTTGTTTTTCCAGTTGGTCTAGTACAGGTACTAAAGACGGGGTTTCTACTGCTAACAAGCGGGCCAGTTCGGTTTGGCTAAAACCTTGATTTTCAGCTATGTACACCAGTGCTATGCCTGAGCTTTGGGTTAGCCCCTGACAGGCCAGTTGTTTATCCAATAAACAACGCCATTGACGTGACAGCAGGTGAACTTGCAGGCCTAAACTTTGGAAACTCATAATTTGCTCGTTAATAATTAGGAAGCTAATCATATTTTAGTTAGCTTCCTAATTAATTTCAAGCCTGAGCAGTAAAAGCTGAAGTTTTTCTGTAAATAAAAAACTACAGACGGCCTGCAGCTTGTCTGAAGCTAACGCAGGTCGTCAGCTTTTTTACCAAACACAGGAATGGTCAGATGCCAGCGAATTGCGGCTAAACGCAAGCTCAATAAGGCAATCATTCCTGCCAGCATGGCGGGCATTTGTGCGACGCCAAAGCCCAGTAACTGCACGTACACCAGGCCGCCAAAAATACAGGTAATAGCGTACAACTCGCCACGAAACACCATAGGAATTTCACGGCATAACACGTCACGGATCATGCCGCCACAGACTCCACTCATAGTGCCCATCATAATGGCGACAAAACCTGAGGTACCGTGGTCTAGAGCCTTTTGCGTGCCCATAATGACAAAAAATGCCAGGCCAATAGCATCAGCAATTTGCAAGGTATTGTTTGGGATCACCAATCTGTTACGAACGGCCAGAATGGTTAAACCCGCCGCAATAAATATGGCTAAAAAATAACTGTTGTTGCTTAACCAGATCACCGGAGAGTCGAGGATTAAATCGCGTAAAGTGCCGCCACCTATAGCAGTGACTGTTGCCAGCACTATGACACCAAAACCATCCATTTGTTTGCGCCAGGCTGCAAGAGTGCCGGAGATTGCAAACACAGCAATACCTAATAAATCAAACCAGTGGAAATAGAGCTCCATACCGCACCAAAAACAGAGAGGAAAGGCTTTAAATTAACAGGCTTTAGCCGTGAATTACAGGTTCAGGCAGGTGTTTTCTGCTTGACGCATGCTAGTATGGCGCCGTTAACCAGCTTAAAGGAAAAGCAACTATGGGAAAAAAAGTTTGGTTTGGCGTTGCATTACTTGTGTCTGCCAGTGCTGTGGCGGGTTTTTTGTATGCAAACCAGCATGCAGAAAAGCTGATGGCAGGACATATTGAACGTAGTAATCAGCAGTACCTGGAGCTTGCTGAGCAAGGGGATATGCCGCCTGTTCAACTGAGCTACAGTACATTGTCCGCTAATGTGATGACCTCAACCTATACAATTCAGGACTTGCATATTGGTATTGCCGGTATGGGTGATTTGCTCACTATAGGGCAGGTCGAACTGACAGGTATACAACTGGAGGGCTTAGCTGACGAAGGTGCTGCGCACTTAACAAATTTAAAGTTGTCGCCTCAGGCTTTGACTCCGCTGCCTGCGGCTTTAGCTGACTATCTTGCTGCTTTACCTATAGAGCTAAGTTATCAGTACCACTATAAAGCCAGCACAGGTGAACTGACATTTAGACAGGAATTGCAGGTCGATCAACGTTTTAGCCTGAATTACCATTTCGGGTTAACAGGTGTCACCGATTTATGGCTTTTTGCTGAACATCTGCAAAAGCTGACGCCGGAACAACAGCAGCAACAGGCTGAGCAACCTGAGTACATATCTGATTTAATGAAAAAGGTTGGGGGTATAGGGGTAGAAAATGGCTCCTTTGAAATAGAAAACAACGCCTTTTTACAGCAATTGTTTGATCAACTGGCCTTAGCCCAACTCACCACAGATTATGCCAGCACCCAACAACAACTGACTGCAGCTATAGAACAAAACTCACAAATTCCGGCTCTGATCCGTGAACCTTTGTTGAGCTTTTTGCAGCAACCAGATCGCTTAAAACTCAGCTTTGAGTTTCAACAAGCTCCTACTTTTGCTCAAATGCAGGATGGTTCAGCCATGTCTGGAATTAACACGGCAGAGGACTTCATCAGGTTTTCCGGTTTGGCTCTGAGCGCAAATTCAAACTAAGGCAAGGCAGCCGTCTTATCTGACTTGACATAAGAATGGTTCGCATTTATAAATGCGAACCATTTTTGTTAGCGCAGGTGAAGTTATGAAATTATCCGGATTAGCTTTGGCTTTGGCCTTACCACTGCCGTTGCTGGCTGCAGAAACCGCCACTGAAATTGAAACTATCAGTGTGTCAGCAACCCGCTCTTCTTACCCCGTCAGTACAGTCCCTGCCACTATTACGGTGATCGATCAGGAAGAGTTAAAATCTCAGTTGGCTGTAACTCAGGACTTATCGCAAATTTTGGGTAATTTGTTACCCAGTTTTTCACCAAGCCGACAAAAATTAACAGCCAATGGCGAAACCCTGCGTGGTCGTGAACCTCTTTATATGATTGACGGTGTGCCGCAATCCACGCCTTTACGTAATGGTTCGCGTGATGGCAATACCATAGACCCCTCCATGATTGAGCGTATTGAAATCATACGTGGCGCTAACGCTATTCAGGGCATGGGCGCTAGTGGTGGCATTATTAATATCATCACTAAATCACCGGGCGAGCATAAGCACCAGGTTAGTTTATCCGGTTCAGTGCCAACAGCTGGTGGCTCCGATACCCAAAGTTATAAAGCCAGTTATTTGTTTTCCGAACAGTTTGATGATGTCTCTTTAGTCACTGGCGCTGCCTTTAACAAAACCGGTCTGTATCTGGATGGTAATGGCAACCCTATTGGAGTGGATACCACTCAGGGTGATACCATGGACTCCGATATGGTCGACTTATTTATCAAAAGTAAGTGGCAGATGACTGAAGTTCAAAGCCTGCAGCTGATGATCAATCACTTTGATTTAAAAGGTAATAATAACTACGTTACAGTCAATGGTAATGCATCCGCAGGTATTCCAACCACTTCAGCTCGTGGAGTCACTGAAGGCAAGCCGTCACAAAATAAAGTGACTTCAGCGTCTCTGGATTATCAGCATCAGGATATAGCTGGTGGTCAGCTGAACCTGCAGTTATTCGCGCAGGATTTTGCCTCTATGTTTGGTGGCAGCAGGGCGGCAGCGTTCCAGGACCCTGCATTAGGTGCAGCTATTTTTGATCAATCCCAAAATATCTCAGAAAAAGTGGGCAGTCGTCTAACGTATTTCCGTGCTGATTTAGCAGATACAGGCATTGATTTAAGCACTGGTCTGGATTGGTTGCAGGACAGCACTTATCAGGAACTGGTAATGACCAACAGAAACTGGGTGCCTGAAACTGAATTCACTAACTACGCTCCTTTTGTGCAGCTGCGTTATAACCAGATCAAAAACTGGACTTTCAGTGCTGGCGCCCGTTATGAATACGGCCAGTTATCTGTCGCCGACTTTACGACGCTGGCTTCATCCAACAGCAGTTTTGTCACTGGTGGCGAGCCCAGCTTTAATGAACTGCTGAAAAACTTTGGTGTGGTGCATCAGTGGTCTGACAGTGTCCGTGTGTACGCCAGCTATAGCGAAGGTTTTAGCATGCCGGATGTGGGCCGTGTTTTGCGTGCTATTAATAAACCAAACCAGTCTGTCGCTCAGTTTCTGAACTTACAGCCTGTGGTCTCAGATAACGCTGAAGTTGGTATTGAATTAACAGAAGATAAATACCGTTTGCAGCTGAGTTATTTCCAGTCAGACTCCGATTTAGGCTCCCGTTTACAAGCCGACGCCGATGGCATTTACAGCGTGATGCGTGAGCAAACTGAAATATCAGGGTTTGAAGCTGAAGGCGAATACAACCTGAATGACAACAGCACTTTAGGTTTTACCTATGCCCGCACAGATGGTCGTTATGACAGTAACAGTGATGGTCAGGTCGATAAAGATTTGGGTGGTATTAATATTGCCCCTGAACGGTTAAACCTGTACTGGTTACAACAATGGCCGATGCAGTTGAGCAGCAGAGTACAACTCAGTCAGTTGTTTGATGTCGACTACAACGACGGCTCCTCTTTTGATGGCTACCATACGCTGGATCTATCCGGGCGTTATGACACAAACAATTGGGGTAGCTGGACTTTGGGTCTGGAGAATGCGCTGGATAAACAGTACATTACCTATTATTCACAAACTACTCCCGCCAATAGCAGTTATTTTGCGGGTTTAGGCCGTACTTTAAATCTGAATTGGCAGATGGCGTTTTAAGGGTTTTAACGTATGAGAGTGGCCAAAAAGTTACACCGGGTTTTTGGCCTGATCTTAGCCTTATGGCTGGTACCCGCCAGCCTGACAGGCGCTGTTTTACTCTACAAAAATACCTTGCTGCAATGGCTGTATCCGCAACTGCAGCAGCCTCTGGTCACCGATTTAGCCATCTGGGGTAAGGTATTAGATGCTTTGCCCCAGACCGACTACAACTTTGTCCGGCTTGCCAACCCTGAACGTCCATGGCTGGAACTCGCTCGTCTGGATGGCACTCTGGAATACTGGTCTGCTTCGGGTCAGTTGTTGCTCAGTCGCAGCCCCTATCAGGATTTTATCGGTTGGTTTTATCAATTCCATCTGCATTTATTCAGTGCTGAGTTGGGCGAAAAAATTATTGGTGTGCTGGGGTTGTTGGCACTGCTGCTGATTGGATCAGGCCTATGGCAGAGCTGGCCCAGACATTGGGGCTGGCGCTTGTGGCGTTTACCTTTGTCTGCTCCTGCTATCCGCTGGTCCAGGCAATGGCATTTTGTGATCGCGTTCTGGACAGCGCCCTTGCTGTTACTGACCGGCCTGACCGGTACAGCTATGGTGTATAACCAGCAAGTACAACAAGCTTTAAGCTGGTTGTTTCATGATGTTGAAGTAAAAACAGCTCAAGCTGAAATGTCTACTTATGCTGTCACTCAAAGTCAGTGGGCGTTATGGTTGCCAGCAGCACAACAACAATTACCTGAAGGGGTTTTACGTTTAGCTAGCTTTCGAAAAAAAGCAGAACAGGAACTATCCATCCGTGCTCAGCTGAACGCAGAGTGGCATCCCAATGGCCGCACTCTGATTAAAGTTGATCCGGCTAGTTCCAATGTTTTATCTGTGCAAAAAGCCAAGGAGATGGGGCAGGGTAAACAACTGAGCCAACTTATTTATCCGCTACATATGGCCGCAGTAGGAGGGGATTTCTACAAAATTCTGCTGCTACTAACAGGCTTTATCCCGTTGATACTCTGGGTCTTAGGTATGATTTATCATAAAAGACGGGAAGCTTTCGACAAGGATAAAAAAACGGCCCATTAATGGACCGTTTCAAAACACTTTACCCTTTTCAGCACAGGTAACCTAGGGGCTGGGTTTATCCCCGCCCGAACGCTTCAAGCCGCAGGGTATATAGCCAAAGTAATTGGAGTTGTAGCGAGGCGGCAAGCGATTGAGACCCCAGGAGCATAGTTGTCCTATGTGACTGGGGCGAAGAGCGCAGGCAACAAAGCTAGGGCTTCAAGTACGAAGGCTATAATTAGTCCTGGCCGATACGGGCTTTGATATCGTTAATCAATGGAGATGCTGCAAAACCATTGGCAGTAGCCCATGTCTCCAGATCTTCAGCCACTAAAGCTTTAGCTGGCATCTGTTTTACAAAAAAGGCGCCTGTTTCATAGGCGTCACTGCGCATAGCAAATTTAATCAAAGAGTCACCATTGCACTGGATCGCATCATAAACTTTGCGAACGTTTACTTTGTTATCTGATAAAACTTTGCGGACGCGGTTTTTATCGTCTGCTTTAGTATATTCACACAAAGAAATGGCCCACTGATCCTGCGCTATTGCTGCTGGCGCAGCTGCGAAATAAGCACTTGCTACTACTGCTAATGTAACGAGCTTTTTCATAAAATACCCCTTAGAGGTTAATAATTAAACTGGTAAAACTGATAATAATGAAACTATATACTGTTGGGTACTACTTTGCCAAGTATTACCCGCTTTTTCTGATTAGCAAGTAGTTGAAATAAATCAGTGTTTTAAGGCTGGATGTCTGGATGGGATGTTGGTGTTTGTAGAGGAAGGGCTTGTCCTTCCCTACAAATATCGTGGTGCCCAGAGATGGGCCGGGACAAGCCGCGGCCCCTAAGGTCTGCGCGAAAGCGCTGTTAACCTAACCAAGGCTGCGCTGTGGCACGCTGTTTTTCATAACTGCTGATTTGTGGGGCAAACTGTTCGCTGGCACCGATAAAATCCAGACCACTTAATAAACGTTGTTTGATATCCGGATCGATCTGAAAACCCACAGCAGCGTTATTGCCCAGAATAATTTGCTGGCCTGCTAAATCAATTTTCCATTCTTGTGTGCCTTGTTGGCAACGACTGAATAAAAACTCGATATTAGAGGCGCTTAGGCTGATCAGTAACATGCCGTTGTTGATGCTGTTATTAAAGAAAATATCGGCAAAACTCTCGGCAATCACCACATTAAAACCATACTGCTGAATAGCCCATGGCGCATGTTCACGGCTGGAACCGCAACCAAAGTTAGCCCGGGTCAGCAGAATAGAAGCGCCTTTGTAGTGAGGCTCGTTTAACACAAAATCCGGATTAGGTGTTTCGTTGGCCAGATAACGCCAGTCGTAAAACAAGGCTTCGGCAAAACCGTCGCGGCTGACCGAAGTTAAAAACTGCTTCGGAATAATCTGGTCGGTATCCACATTGTTTTTATCTAAAGGGCACACCAGCCCTTGTGCAAAAATCTGGCTCATTGGTAACTTCCTTCTGCGCGCTCTACATAAGAAATATCTACAAAATGACCGGCAATAGCTGCAGCTGCTGCCATAGCAGGGCTGACCAAATGAGTGCGGCTGCCACGGCCCTGTCGGCCTTCAAAATTGCGGTTTGAAGTAGAAGCACAACGCTGGCCTGCTTCAACACGATCGTCGTTCATGCCTAAACACATAGAGCAACCTGGTTCACGCCATTCAAAACCAGAGGCTTTAAAAATATCGGCTAAACCTTCGGCTTCGGCCTGACGTTTGACCTGACCTGAGCCTGGTACTATTAAAGCGCGAACACCGGCCGCCACTTGTTTGCCTTGCACCACAGCAGCTGCCTGACGCAAATCCTCAATCCGGCTATTGGTACAGGAACCAATAAAGACCACATCGACTTTCAGGTCAGTTAATTTCTGGCCTGCTTCTATGCCCATATAAGTTAAAGCACGGCGCGCGGCATCGGCTTTAATTAAATCGCTGAAGGATTCAGGGGAAGGAATTGGCTGATCCACTGCAATGACCTGCTCTGGATTCGTGCCCCAGGTCACTTGAGGTCTTATGTTTTCTGCGGCAATAGTCACTGTTTTATCAAAGACTGCATCAGCATCTGAAAACAGGCTTTGCCAATACTGCACTGCTGCATCCCAGTGCTCTGCTTGTGGTGCATGAGGTTTGCCTTTTAAATAGCTAAAAGTGACCTCATCCGGTGCTATTAAACCTGCTTTAGCACCCATTTCAATGCTCATATTACACAGCGTCATACGGCCTTCCATGCTCATGCCACGAATAGCAGAGCCACAGAATTCAGCCACATAACCATTACCACCTGCCGTGCCTAACTGGCCTATCACTGCCATAATC
>JAHIWM010000177.1 GCA_018815765.1 Gammaproteobacteria bacterium
ACAGACAGGTACTTTTTGGCATAAAACAAAAACTGCCATGCCTCACTGCGAACCGCCAGCCGTTCAATAATTAAGGCGATAAGCATACTGATCAAGGTCATTTATCCATTCTCCTTTAACGCAGATTGATAACGGTTCCAGTCAAACGACGGGCCAGGATCGGTTTTCCGACCCGGCGCAATCTGCTGATGTCCCACAATACGTTCCGTTGTGATAGACGGAAAGTCTTGCATCAGTTGTCTGGTTAATAACACCAGACTTTGGTACTGCGCATCTGTATAAGGCAGATGTTCAGTACCCTCTAATTCTATTCCTATCGAAAAATCGTTACAGTTTTGCCGACCGTTAAATTCCGATACGCCTGCATGCCAGGCTCTGTAGTGAAAAGGCACATACTGCCTGACCAGACCGCTTCTGAAAATAACACAATGCGCCGATACCCGTACGCCAGCTAAATCCGCAAAACTGTGATCGGCTGCAGTATCTAAAACACCCATAAATAAATCATCGATGTAGCTGTTGCCAAACTGGCCTGCTGGCAAGCTGATGCAATGGATCACCAACAAGCTGATATCAGTGTTATGCGGTCTTAAGTTCCAATGTGGACTTGGTCGCTGTTCAAGTTCAAAGGCAACTGGACGTTGATTCACCGTATCGATCCTGTTTTGCAAATGCGCTTCATGCTCGGTTAAGCTGGAGCCTTTATTGTCAACCCTGAGACTTTGGAATGCAAGCATCTGACAATACAACTAAATTAGGTCGGTTATTTAGCTGGATCAGTTGGCTGCTGTTGCTTGGGCTACTGTACTGGTTTTTTGAAGATCAGATTTCGTTACAAATAAACCCCAATCAGCAGCTGCAAAGTCAGATTGGTAGTAGCGGTGAAAAAGTCACAGTGCTCAAACGTAACAAAGCAGGTCACTATGTGGGCACCGCCTTGTTTAACGGTGTGCCTATGGAATTTATGCTCGATACAGGAGCTACTGTGGTTGCTGTGTCAGAACAGGCGGCAGAAAAGCTGGGCATGGCCAAAGGCCAGCGTTATCAGGTCAGCACGGCCAATGGGCCTGCAACTGCATACGACAGCCAACTGAATAGCCTGCAACTGGGTGATATTGTGTTAACCAACATACGCGCCAGTATCACACCGGGCTTACATGGCACAGATATTTTGTTAGGCATGAGTGCACTAAAACAATTAGAATTCAGCCAACAACAGGATGAGCTGAAGCTAATCCAACGCTAATTTTTAATGGGCTTTTAGCCTGTGACAACTCCGGAACTATAAATACAGATGATTAACGTCCCTTACCTTACTGATTTGCAACGGGATATTGAACTGACTGTTCGTCAGGCTTTGGCTGAGGATTTAGGCCATTTACCGCTGGAGCAAGGCGATATTACAGCTTCCTTGATCCCAGTAAGCCAACAAGCCAAAGCCACTATTATCAGCCGCGAAGACTGTGTGTTTTGTGGCAGCCCTTGGCTGACCGAAGTGTTTCGTCAATTATCTGCAGAGGTGCAGGTGGAATGGTTTGTCGCTGACGGCGATAAAATCACGGCTAACTCCGTATTGTGCGAGCTGACAGGTCCTGCCCGTATTTTATTAACAGGTGAGCGTACCGCATTGAATTTTATCCAGAGTTTAAGTGGCACAGCCACTACGACGGCTTTGTATGTGTCGTTACTGGAAGGCAGCGCCACCCGCTTGCTGGATACCCGTAAAACTCTGCCAGGTATGCGTTTAGCTCAGAAATACGCCGTGGCTTGTGGTGGCGGTAAAAACCACCGTCTGGGTTTATACGATGCGTTTTTAATCAAAGAAAATCATATTGCCGCCGCTGGTTCTATAGATAATGCGGTCAGCATAGCGCGGCAGAATTTCCCGGGGAAACCTGTCGAAGTTGAAGTAGAAGATCTGATTGAGTTTGAGCAAGCCCTCAAAGCCGGTGCGGACATTATTATGCTCGATAACTTTCATATTGCCGATATCCAGCAAGCTGTCAGCCTCAACAAAGGCAAGGCCAAACTGGAAGTATCAGGCAATATTACTGCTGAAGCTTTACGTTCACTAAGCAGTACAGGAGTGGATTACATCTCCAGCGGTGCTTTAACCAAAAATCTGCAGGCCATTGATTTATCGATGCGTTTACGTAGTACCTAAATCGAAATCAGCAGGTGGGAACTTTGACCTCATCTGCTGTGATTCGTCGCAGCGACCAGCAAACTGATAAAAGGCTGATACACTTTCTTTAGTGTTCCCGCAAAGTTGTGATCGCTATGACTGCTCTCCCACGATGTTCAGGCACGGTAAGCTATTGGCGTGATGATAAAGGTTTTGGTTTTGTTACTACGGACAAGGCTGAGCGGTTATTTTTTCATATCCGTGACTTTGCATCCTGCCCTACCAGAAGACCACAACAAGGCGATAAGCTGAGCTTTCAACTGGGTTTGGACAAACAACAGCGTCCTTATGCATTAGCAGTGCAGCTGGAAGAAGCCGCGCCTGTATCAGCAAAACCCAACAAAACCAGCGGACCAGACTTCTCTCACATTCAACAGCAAGCCTGGTGTTTCCGTTATGTATTTTTTGTACTGCTGTTATTGTCTTTGCTGGCAGGCTCTTTTGTTTTTACCGTACCTTTGTTTTATCTCGAAGCCAGTCTTTTTACTTACTGGTTGTATCAAATCGATAAAAAGCTAGCCACAAGCGGTCAAAGCAGCCGCTTACCAGAAGAAAGTTTGCAAATGTTTAGTCTGATTGGCGGCTGGCCCGGCGCTTTAGTGGCGCAAAAACGTCTGCACCATAAAGTGCATAAAGCTCCCTTTCAACGTGAATTTCGTTTCGTTATTTATGGCAATAGCTGTTTTTTACTTTGGCTATTATCTGAACCCGGCGCTGATTTTTTGCAAAAAGTGGCTTTGTTCTAATCTGTGACTACAGAAGCAGTCTTTAAAAATCAGTTATTTAACCTGAATTTCACTTTATTCATCCGCTTTGTTTGCAACTACAATTAAACATCAGAGCAAAGCTTGCTTAATAACAAATATTAACCAGAATTAAGTAGCCCCCTATGTGGGCAAACCAATCAGGAGATGTTCCATGAAACGTAATCAAGGTTTTACCCTTATTGAATTAATGATAGTTGTTGCGATCATCGGTATATTAGCTGCCATTGCATTACCTGCTTATCAGGATTACACCGCCAAAGCCCGAGCTTCAAACGCTGTGGCGTCATTAGGTGGTCAGAAAATTAAAGTAGCTGAAGCTTATGCCACCAGTGGTGACTTGGCTTGCCTAGACTCTGCGGGTGTAGCCATTCAATACTGTACAGGTGCCGGTGTTTTAGGGCTGGCATATGATGGCATTACGGCCACCCTGACTCCGACAGAACCTCCGAATCCTGGTGAAAGTATTACTTGGGCTTGTGAATTGTCTGGCGACGGTGCCGTGGCAATTAAAGGTTGTACAGCTCCAGCTCCTTAATATCAGACGAAGTTTTATTTAAAACGGCCCGCCAAGGGTCGTTTTTCTCGTTTTGGTACGGATACCAAGCATGTCCAGTTTCGCCACCGAGATTCTGTATGGCATTAAACCCAAGCTCAATTTTATTAAAACGTTTACAACAGGCGAATCTGGTCGACCCACAGATCACCGCCAAACTGTTGCAGGAAAAAAGTCACCAGTACCAAACTATTGCCGACCTGCTGATTGGTGAAAAACTGATTCAATCGAAAGTACTGGCAGAAGCCGCCGCCTCTTTTACCTTGCACAGCTCCTTGGATTTAGATTTTTTTGATATCAATGCGATCCCTGAGCAGCTACGAAACGAAAAACTTATTCGCAAACACCATATTTTGCCGCTGAGTAAAAGACACAAAACTCTATTTCTGGCCGTGGTCGACCCTACAGATATGACCTCTGTAGAAGATTTTGAATTTAATACAGGCCTGAATGCCGAAATGATAGTGGTGGAGTTTGATAAGCTGCACAAAGCCATCGACAAACTATTTGATACCACAGCCACCGACAGTTTTACCGATACGCAGTGGGATTTGGCCAAAATGGGCCTGGCCAGCGGTGAAGAAGAAGACACTAAAACTGTAGGCTCAGACAGCGAAGATCAGCCTATTATTTCTTTTATTAACAAGATGCTGCATGACGCTATTCGTAAAGGCGCTTCAGATCTGCATTTTGAACCTTATGAAAAAAGTTACCGCATTCGTTTTCGCATTGACGGTATTTTGCATGAAGTTGCATCGCCACCCGTTGCCCTGTCTACCCGTTTATCAGCCCGTTTAAAAGTCATGTCCAGACTGGACATAGCCGAAAAACGTGTGCCGCAGGATGGCCGCATTAAACTGAAACTATCGCAGAAAAAGTCGATCGACTTTCGGGTTAGTACCTTGCCGACTTTGTGGGGCGAAAAAATAGTGATGCGGATCCTCGACTCAGACAGCGCCATGTTAGGCATTGATATTCTGGGTTATGAGGCAGAACAAAAGCAGCTGTATCTCGATGCTCTGGCACAACCACAGGGTATGATTCTGGTCACAGGTCCCACAGGCTCGGGTAAAACCGTATCCTTGTACACAGGCCTTAATATCCTCAATACAGAAGAAACCAATATTTCCACAGCCGAAGACCCGGTCGAGATTAACTTGCCTGGTATTAATCAGGTGCAGGTCAATCCAAGAGCGGGCCTAACCTTCCCTTCTGCTTTAAAAGCCTTCTTACGTCAGGACCCTGATGTCATTATGGTGGGTGAAATCCGTGATATTGAAACCGCAGAAATAGCCATTAAAGCGGCTCAAACCGGGCATTTAGTGCTAAGTACCTTACACACCAACTCGGCTCCTGAGACTTTAACCCGCTTATTGAACATGGGCGTGCCAGCATACAACGTTGCAAGCTCAGTCACACTGATCATTGCTCAGCGTCTGGCAAGGCGTTTGTGTAATCACTGCAAAGCTGCTGAGCAGTTACCCGAACAGGAAGCGTTAAAACAAGGCTTTTCTGCCACGCAGTTCAGTCAACTCAAATTGTTTAAGCCTGTGGGTTGTGATCATTGCACTGGCGGCTATAAAGGTCGTTTAGGGATTTATGAAGTCATGCCTATCACAGCACAAATTGCAGCAAAAATTATGGCAGGTGCTAATTCGCTGGATATTGCCGCTCAGGCGCAAATTGAAGGTTTTCCAAACTTACGCCAGTCGGCACTAAAAAAAGCAGCAGCGGGTCTTACCAGCCTGGCCGAAGTGAACCGGGTGACTAACGCCTAAGCCAATAAATAAAGCGCAAGGATTAGAATCATGGCAGACGTCAAAGTAAAGCAGTTGGATATTTTCCTCTGGAAAGGCATTAACAGAAGAGGCAAAACAAGCAACGGCGAAATAAGAGCAGGCTCTACTGCGGAAGCTAAAGCTTTATTGCGCCAACAAGGTTTTACCCCGTCTTCAGTCAAGAAAAAAAGCAAACCTCTGGCTTTTACCCAACCCACTATAAAATCCTCTGATATCTCTGTCGTCACCCGACAAATTGCCACTATGCTGGGGGCTGGTGTGCCCTTAGTACAAAGTATTGATTTGATTGCCAGCGGCGCCAGTAATGAAACCTTACGCCAGCTGATGGCTAAAATATCAGTCAAAGTACAAGGCGGCACACCGTTATCTGAGGTACTGCGTGAACATAAAGAGCATTTTGACGAACTCTACTGTGATTTAGTCAAATCCGGTGAACAGTCCGGTGCTCTGGACAGAATATTTGACCGAATAGCTATTTACAAAGAAAAAGCTGAAGCGCTGAAATCCAAAATTAAAAAAGCCATGTTTTACCCTATAGCGGTCGTAGTGGTTGCTGGCATAGTGACCTCTATTTTATTGATTTTTGTGGTGCCACAGTTCGCCGAAATTTTTGGCAATATGGGCGCGGAGCTGCCAGCCTTTACCTTATTTGTATTGGGTATTTCGGAGTTTATGCAAGCCAACTGGTACTTTGCCCTTGGTGCAATCATCGCCCTTGTTTATGCCATGTCTAAATCTTATAAAAACAGCCAGAGTTTTAAAGTGGGTGCCGATCATGCCATTTTGAAACTGCCTATTATCGGTATGATTTTAAATAAAGCGGCAGTAGCGCGTTATGCCCGGACTTTATCCACCACTTTTGCGGCCGGTGTTCCTCTGATTGAAGCTTTAGAGTCAGCAGCAGGAGCAGCGGGTAACGAGAAATACAGAGCAGCCATTTTGTCAGTTCGCGAAGAAGTTGCAGCTGGTAATCAGATGCATCTGGCTATGAAAAATACCGCCGCTTTTCCTGAGATGGTGAACCAGATGGTGGCGATAGGTGAAGAGTCTGGTGCGCTCGACAGTATGCTGTCCAAAGTCGCCACTATCTATGAACAGGAAGTGGATGATGCAGTAGATGGTTTAACTGCCTTGCTTGAGCCCTTGATTATGGCCGTGTTAGGTGTCTTAATAGGCGGACTTATTATCGCGATGTATCTTCCGATCTTCCAACTGGGCAGTATTGTGTAATGGATTTTTTTTCTCCTTTGGTGCAGATGTTTGAGCAGTCTGCCTTGACCTTTTATATAGTTGTGGGCGTTTTCAGTCTGGCCGTAGGCAGTTTTCTGAATGTAGTGATCTACCGACTCCCTAAAATGATGGAACTGGCCTGGCAACAGGATTATCAGCAGTACTTTAATCAAAACCCTGAGCAAACAAAAAGCCGATTTAATCTGGCCTTACCGCATTCACATTGCCCCAAATGTCAGCATCAGCTGTCTGCTCTGGATAATATTCCACTGGTCAGTTGGCTGGTACTCAGAGCTAAATGCCGTTATTGCAAAGCGCCGATCAGCCTTCGTTATCCGGCTATTGAGACCTTCACCGCCCTATTATCTGTGCTGGTCGCTGTGCATTTTGGTGTAACAGAACAAACGCTGATTTACCTGTTGGTAACCTGGAGTCTGATTGCGTTGTCTTTTATCGACATAGACAAAATGCTGTTGCCCGATCAAATTACTCAGCCACTGTTATGGTTTGCCTTATTACTCAGCGTGACAGGCTTTACCGTATCCCCCACCGATTCATTGATAGGCGCTGCCGCCGGTTATTTAAGTTTATGGTCAGTGTTCTGGTTATTTAAACTGGTCACAGGCAAAGAAGGAATGGGTTATGGCGATTTTAAGTTGCTGGCTATTTTTGGTGCTTTGCTCGGCTGGCAATTATTACCACTGATTATTTTATTGTCTTCCGTAGTGGGAGCTGTGTTGGGATCAATCATGCTACTGATTCAGGGCAAAGGCAAAGCTACCCCTATTCCTTTTGGACCCTACATAGCTGCGGCAGGCTGGATTGCGATATTGTGGGGCAAGGACATTACAGCCTGGTATCTGGGTACTATGGGTCTTTAGTCAGCAGAAGGCAGATAGAGTTATGTCCGGATACATAGTAGGTCTGACCGGTGGTATAGGCAGCGGTAAAACCACTGTCGCCAATTTATTTCATGACTTAGGCGTGCAAAGTGTTGATGCCGATCTGGTTGCGCGTGAAGTGGTGATGCCGGGAGAACCTGCTTTGGATGCCATAGTGATGCACTTCGGTCAGGACATACTGCAAAACGATGGACAACTGGATCGCGCTGTACTTAGAACACGGATTTTTGCTGATGAAGCAGAAAAGCAGTGGCTCAATCAGTTATTGCATCCGCTGATACGCCAACGTTTACTGCAACAATTACAACAATGTACATCAGACTATGCTTTATTAATTGCCCCTTTGCTGCTGGAAAATAAACTGCAGACTTATACCGACAGAGTATTAGTAGTGGATGTACCGCAAGAGCTTCAGCTAAGCCGCACTATACAAAGAGATCAGGTGCCGTCAGAGCAAGTACAAAACATCCTCAACAGCCAAATTTCACGGCCTGACCGTTTGCGCCTGGCCGATGATGTGCTGCTGAATACAGTGCCTGTTTCACAACTTCAACCGCAAATACAACAGCTACATGCTCGTTATCAACAGTTTGCTAAGGAAAAACTAGCAAAAAGCTCTACTTAGGTTTATGGTAATGAACATTGTTAACAAATGTTTCAGTTATGACTTCAATCATTTACGAACATCCGCTGAACGAAAAAGTACGCACCTACTTGCGGGTTGAGTACTTGTTTCAGCAAGTCACTAAGTTGCTGCCGCTGGAAACAGAGTGGCAACAACAGGGATTTTTTACCTCGTTATTTTCGTTGATTGAAGTATTGGAACGTAATGATGTTCGCCCTGATCTGATCAAAGATGTCGAACGTTGTGAATCGGCTTTAGTCAACTGGTCACGTCATCCGTCGATTTCAGATGAGATGCTACAAAGCATGTTACAAAAAGCGGTGCGCTTACAAAGTGATTTGTTACGTTGTGGCAAATTCGCCGCCAGTCTAAAAGAAGACAAATTTCTCGCCCCACTACGACAACGTTTTTTTATCCCCGGCGGTACCTGCTACTTTGATTTGCCTCAGCTGCAATACTGGTTTTCCCAGCCTTTAGTACAACGGAAAAAAGCAGCACAAGACTGGCTGGATCAGTTGTTTTTGGTTGAAACCGCTATTTCTTATGTACTGACTTTTATCCGTGAACGCGGTCAATTTCAGCCGTTAGTCGCAGAAAATGGTTTTTTCCAAAGCAATACCGAACAGTTTGAATTACTGCGTATCGATTATTCAATGGAATACCAGAGCTACCCCACCATTAGCGGTAACAGATACCGTTATGCCATACGCTTTATGCAGCTTTGCGACAGCGTAGGCCGCACTACTATGGATAAAGCGATTCCTTTTAAATTGGCTTGTTGTTAAGCCAATCAGCATCAGTTTGTAATTTGAGACGGGCGGGGATAAACCACCGCCCCTACTATTTGCTCGCTTGAAATCTGTAGTCTGCGTTACACTAGCGCACTTTTGAATTTGCTTGTGGAGTACGCCTTATGGCCACTATCGTCAAATGCCCGACCTGCCAGAAAGAAGTCGTCTGGGGTCCAGAGTCCGCTTTCCGGCCTTTTTGTTCTGACCGTTGTCGTTTAATAGATTTAGGCGCCTGGGCCAATGAAGAACACAAAATACCTGATAAAGGACGTGCCGACTTGCCACTGTCAGAGCAGCAATTAGAGCAGCTAGAAAATGAGTTATTAGAACAGGATAACGAATTCTTCAAATAAACACTGGTAGGGGCGACCTTTATGGTCGCCCGCCTATCTGTACCGCGGTGTCTATAGACGCGGGTAGGGGCAAACCCTCCCCCTACACAGCACCGAATTCAGTAAGAAGTTTATCCAGAATCGGTTGATTCGCATCAGGGAACTGATACTGATTAAGCTCTGACAAAGGCACCCAGCGCACTGGCTGGCCTTCCAGACCTTTTGCTTCCCCTTTAAACTCTTGCACCAGATGAATATCCAGCAACACTGTCTTTTCAGGGTAAGCATACTGCAGTTCAAACCAAGGGCTTGAACCGGCAATATCCAGATCCACTTCTTCTTTCAGTTCACGAGCTAAGGCTTCAGAGGTTGTTTCGCCAGCTTCCACTTTGCCACCAGGAAACTCCCAACGGCCACCCTGATGTAATTTGTCAGGGCGCAGCGCCAATAACACCTGCTTCTCTTTTAAAATCACACCTACGGCTACGTGAACTACTTTGAGCGTCATGATTTAAACCAACTTACCGTGACATTGTTTGTATTTTTTACCTGAACCGCAAGGGCAAGCATCATTACGGCCTACTTTTTCCGCATCACGAAACACAGGTGACGGACTGGTTTGTGGTACTTCAGTCGCAACCTGTTCTACTTCTTCGTGCTGGAACTGCATATCGGTACTTTCGGCTTTACGACGTTGTTCTTCTACAGCATCAACATCTTCAGCAGCACGGATTTGCACGCGTGACAATACGCCAATCACGTCCAGTTTCAGGCTATCGAGCATAGTGGAGAACAACTCAAAAGCTTCACGCTTGTATTCCTGTTTCGGGTTCTTCTGCGCATAACCACGTAAGTTAATACCCTGACGTAAGTGGTCCATCGCAGCCAGATGCTCTTTCCAGTGTGTGTCTAAGCTTTGCAGCATCACTGATTTTTCGAACTGACGTAGCACTGAAGGACCCACCATATGTTCTTTCAGCTCGTACGATTTATCTACCACTTCGTGGATTTGCTCACGCAGTTTTTCTTCAAACAGTTTCTTATCGTCTGCCAACCATTTAGCAATTGGCATGTCGATGGCAAAATCAGCGCGGAAACGGGCTTCTAAGCCTGGAATATCCCACATCTCGTCTAACGACTGAGGTGGAATGTATTGGTCCAGTACAGAAGCAACCACGTCGTGACGAATAGCATTGATAGTTTCAGAGATATCAGCTGCATCCATCAGTTCGTTACGTTGTTCGTATACGACTTTACGCTGGTCGTTGGCCACGTCATCGAATTCCAGCAATTGCTTACGAATATCAAAGTTACGGGCTTCTACTTTGCGTTGTGCGTTTTCAATAGCGCGGCTGACCCACGGATGCTCAATGGCTTCACCTGGCTCCATACCCAGTTTACGCATCATGCCAGCCATACGGTCTGAAGCAAAAATACGCATTAAGGCATCGTCTAACGACAGGTAAAAACGGGAAGAACCCGGATCGCCCTGACGGCCAGAACGACCACGTAACTGGTTGTCGATACGGCGCGATTCATGACGTTCAGTACCAATGATATGTAAACCACCAGACTCAATCACAGCATCATGGCGTTTTTGCCATTCTTGCCGCACTTGTTCAATCTGCTCTGCACTGGCCTCAGTTAAAGCAGCCAGTTCAGCCTGTAAATTACCACCTAATACGATGTCCGTACCACGACCTGCCATGTTAGTAGCAATAGTCACAGTGCCTGGCTGACCGGCTTGTGCAATAATTTGTGCTTCGTTAGCGTGAAACTTTGCGTTTAATACCTGATGCGGAATTTTTGCGTCATGCAGCAATTTCGACAAGTACTCAGAACTTTCAATGGAAGCAGTACCGACCAGAATAGGACGCAGCAGTGCACGGTTCTCTTCCACATCTTTAATAATGGCTTGGTACTTTTCTTCCACCGTCAGATAGACCAAATCAGGCATATCTTTACGAACCATAGGTCTGTTGGTTGGAACTACAATAGTTTCTAAACCGTAAATAGACTGGAATTCAAAAGCTTCGGTATCGGCTGTACCTGTCATACCTGCCAGTTTGTCATACAAACGGAACAGGTTCTGGAAAGTGATAGAAGCTAAAGTCTGGTTTTCGTGATTAATACGAACCCCTTCTTTGGCTTCAATGGCCTGGTGCAAACCTTCAGACCAACGGCGGCCTTCCATAGTACGGCCCGTATGTTCATCAACAATAACGATTTCATTGTCTTTGATCACATAGTCCACATCTTTCTTAAACAGGTTGTGCGCACGTAAAGCGGCATAGGTATGGTGCAACAGGGTAATGTTTGCAGCAGAGAATAAAGAGTCGCCTGGCTGGATTAAGCCCAGTTCCTGCAGAATTTCTTCCACACGGATTTGACCTAACTCAGTCAGATAAATTTGTTTGGCTTTTTCGTCTATGGTGAAGTGACCATCACCCATAGCGCCTTCTTCATCTTCTTTTTCCTGCTTCACCAGCTGAGGCACTACAGTGTTGATCACACGGTACAGCTCAGAGCTGTCTTCAGCCTGACCAGAAATAATCAGCGGAGTACGGGCTTCGTCTATTAAAATAGAATCCACTTCATCGATGATGGCATAAGCCAAATGACGCTGCACCCGCTCAACAGCAGAGAACGCCATATTATCGCGCAGATAGTCAAAACCAAATTCGTTGTTCGTACCGTAAGTAATATCTGCACTGTAGGACGCTTGTTTATCTAAATGCCCCATGCCAGGCACGTTGACGCCTACAGTCATACCTAAGAAATCGAATAAAGGCGCGTTGGTTTCAGCATCACGACGGGCCAGGTAGTCGTTGACGGTAATAACATGCACAGACTGACCACTTAACGCATTTAAGTAAGCTGGCAAGGTTGCAGTTAAGGTTTTACCTTCACCTGTACGCATTTCAGAGATTTTGCCCTGATGCAGCACTATGCCACCAATCAGCTGCACATCGAAATGGCGCATTTTAAATACACGTTTACTGGCTTCACGCACAGTAGCAAAAGCTTCTGGTAATAAATCATCCAGCGTAGCGCCATCTGCAAAGCGCTGTTTAAATTCAGCAGTTTTTAATTTGAGTTCTTCATCAGACAGGGCAACAAAAGAAGCTTCCAGGCTATTAATCAGATCAACCGTTTTTTTCAATTTCTTTAAATAACGATCATTACGGCTACCAATTAATTTGGCGAAAAATTTTCCAAACATTTTATAAATACCACTTCTTGGTTGAGACTCGATCCGAGTCCGGCCTGAGCCTTATTTTTAACCCGTTCACCTGACGCTTTAGGTTAGCGGGTATATATTATTGGATACGGCGATTAACAAACATCATAGGGTCGATTTGTTGACCATTTTTCAGTACTTCATAATGCACATGTGGCCCTGTTGAACGGCCTGTGTTACCCATAATGGCAACTTCCTGACCTTTGGTCACCATCTGTCCAACCTGCACAGTGGTTGCCTGAGCATGAGCATACCGGGTGCGATAGCCATCACTATGCTCAATTTCAACCATTTTGCCGTAACCAAAACGTTCACCAGCCCAGGTCACAATGCCACCTGCTGTTGCAAAAATCGAATCGCCTTCTTTACCTGCAAAATCTACCCCACGATGCACTGCGGGTTCACCACTAAAGGGATCGCTGCGTACACCAAAACTGGAGGACAGGTAACCACTCAACACAGGGCGACCGGACAGCTGGACGCTTTTTCCTATATGGTGATTCAGGTCCAAAGATTCAAGCATCGCAAAACGGGTTTGCTCTGATTGCAGATTCTGCTCCAGTTCATTGAGCTGCAACAGTACAGAGTTTAATTCAGCCAGACTGATTTCAGTTGAAGTTTGCGCCGGCCCTCCCATAGCAGGAGTTTCGTGCAGATTAAACTCTTCAGTCGACAAATCAGCAGCGTCAATTAAACGCTCCCCAACCATATTCAGCCGGTTCACCTGCGCCTGCAATGTCGCAACCTTAGCAGTTAAAGCAGCCAGCTGATTTTCAGCACGACGACGGATATCAGCAATTTCTTCAGTCTCAGCAGCGCGGCTTAATTGAGCTTTTTCAAGTTCAGCATTGCCCTGCTGAAATAAGTTTGAAAACGCCACACCTGCACCAGAGGCGATACAAAACAATAAGACCGCCGTGACTGTCAGTTGCGATGGCGTACTGCCAAAGCTGAAGTGGCGATGTTTGCCACGATAGAAAACTGTTACACTCATGCAACCTCAGTTCATATTCATAAGTTAAGATGGCGCGCTATTCTCAGAAACCAGTGGATCTAAGTCAGTTGCTGCAACAAAGCTCTTTGTTGTCGACCATGCAGCACGCCGATCTGTTGCGCCAACTTAATACCGAATTAGCGCAGTTTCTGCAACTGGATCCATCCGGTTTTTGCAAAATTAGTACCATAAAAGCGGGTCGCTTAGTTATTTTATGCCAATCGCCAGCCTGGGCGACCCGGCTGAAAATGCAAAGAGAGGCCATTCTAGACAATTTCCGCCAGAAAATCTTGCCGGATTTAGCAGGTATCGACATTGAAGTGTCGCCCAATACCCAGCTGCAGTATGTCAAAGCGGAAGAAATCAAAACTGAAGGACCTAAAATCTCTGAACAAGCGGCGGTGTATTTACTGGCTTTAGCACAAAACAGTGAAGGTGAGTTAAAGCAGAAACTACAAAGGCTGGCAGAGCTGGCCCAAAAGCCTCGCCCTGCCCCCAAGACTTAGGCCAATTGAGGAGCTAAGTAGGATATTGGCATTTGCGCTTCTTTATCGAAGCTGACAAATTCCCAGTTCGCTTGTTCAGCAAGTACTGCAGACAATAACTGGTTATTTAAAGCGTGGCCCGTTTTATAAGAACGGAACTCGCCCAGAATGCTGTAACCGGCCATATACAAATCACCGATTGCATCCAGAATTTTGTGTTTAATAAATTCGTCTTCGTAACGCAGGCCATCCTGGTTTAACACCCGGAACTCATCCAACACTACGGCGTTATCAAAACTGCCGCCTAATGCAAGATTATTGGCGCGTAAATATTCGATATCCTGCAGGAAACCAAAAGTACGGGCGCGGCTGATGTCTTTAATAAAAGACGCAGCAGAGAAGTCGAGTTTCATGCGCTGTTTGGTTTCTGAAATCACAGGGTGATCAAAGTCGATGGCAAAATCCATACGGAAACCGTGGTGTGGCACAAACTCAGCCCACTTATCACCGTCTTCAACCCGTACTTTTTGCTTAATGCGGATAAACTTTTTGGCTTTTTTCTGTTCGCTGATACCGGCTTCCAGTAACAGGTAAACAAAAGGGTTGGCACTGCCATCCATAATTGGAATTTCAGCAGAGTCCACTTCGATAAACAGGTTATCGATACCTAAACCAGCCACTGCAGCCATTAAATGCTCAGTAGTGGACAGGCGTACGCCGTCATCGTTAATCAAACAGGTACACATCACAGTGTCGCCCACTAATTCAGGGGTGACTTTAAAATCAACGATCGGGTTCAGATCGACACGCCGGAATACAATACCGGTATTATCAGGAGCAGGCCGGAGAGTAAGCGTAACCTTTTCTCCCTTGTGTAAACCCACCCCGATCGAGCTGATTGATTTTGCAATGGTACGTTGTTTAATCATATTTTTTCCTGTTCAAATATTGAACAAATCCAAAATGGCGGCGAAGCATAACATAGCTGACCAGCTATGCCAACCTTTGAGCCTTTTGTAAGCTGACTAAAAATTAGTCAGCTTGTTTACGTAAAAACGCCGGAATATCGAAAATATCGATGTTCGCTTGTTTTTCCGCGACTGGCTTACTTTGCACAGCAGGGGCTTCTAATTGCACCTGTGACATGTCACGGGCGGCGTTACCCTGATGATGCGAATAGCTTGTACCAGCATTGCCATAAACGTGTGCTGAACGAACTGGTTCATGACGGTGATTTGGCACCAGGCTGATGTCAGGCTTACGCTCTGCACCTATACCTGTGGCAACCACAGTGACACGAAGTTCATCAGACATATCAGGATCAATAACAGCACCTACTACAACAGTAGCATTTTCTGAAGCAAATGCTTTCACCGCATTACCTACAGTTTCAAACTCTTCAATACTGATATCCAGACCAGCAGTGATATTCACCAGAATACCCTTAGCGCCTGATAAATCGATATCTTCCAGTAACGGGCTGGAAATCGCTTGTTCTGCTGCTTCTTCAGCACGGTCCGGACCTGATGCACGGCCAGTACCCATCATGGCAGTACCCATTTCTGACATCACTGTACGCACGTCGGCGAAGTCAACGTTAATCAGACCTGGACGAGTGATCAGCTCAGCAATACCTTGCACTGCACCTAACAATACGTTGTTAGCCGCTTTGAACGCATCGAGCAAACTCGTGCCTTTGCCTAAGACTTTTAACAACTTGTCGTTAGGAATAGTGATCAGTGAGTCGACATGTTTTGCCAGCTCAGCAATACCTTCGTCTGCATAAGCAGAACGCTTTTTGCCTTCGAACGGGAATGGCTTAGTCACAACAGCCACAGTCAGGATACCCATTTCACGAGCCACTTCAGCCACTATTGGAGCAGCACCAGTACCAGTACCACCACCCATACCGGCAGCGATAAAGATCATGTCCGCGCCTTGCAGCGTTTTCTTGATCGTTTCACGGTCTTCTTCTGCAGAACGACGGCCTACATCAGGGTTAGCACCAGCGCCTAAACCTTTAGTGACGCCAGCACCCAGTTGCAGGGTCATATGGGCAGAAGAGTTACGCAGCGCCTGCGCGTCGGTATTGGCAGCAATAAACTCAACACCTTCGATGTTGCTTGCAACCATGTACTCAACAGCGTTACCGCCACCACCACCAACACCTATTACTTTAATGACAGCTTCTTCGCTGTGGTTTTCCATTAACTCAAACATAGCTCTCTCTCCGTTTTAGTACGCTTACTCAAAAAAGTTAAAATTCGCCTTTAAACCAGCTGGTGAGTCGTTTCACCATGCCGCCGACCGACTCGCGGGCAGCAACAGCTTTTTTCTGCTGGGTCCGCATGTCTTTTCCGTAAATCAATAACCCCACTACGCTGGCGTAGGCCGGATCTTGTACATATTCGCTTAAACCTGTAATGCCAATCGGGTAACCCAACCGCACCGGCATTTGGAACACATCTTCAGCAAACTCAATAGCACCTTCCATTTTGGCGGTACCACCGGTCAGCACTATGCCTGCGGCAATTTGTTCTTCCAGACCACTGCTGCGGATTTCTTCCAGCACCAGTTCAAACAATTCCTGGTAGCGTGGCTCTACCACTTCAGCCAGGGTATGGCGTGACATGCTACGGGCAGGACGACCACCCACGCTTGGCACTTCAATGTTTTCTTCTTTACCTACCATGCTGCGCAGTGCACAGGCGTATTGCACTTTAATATCTTCGGCGTGACCTAAAGGCGTGCGGAAGATTTTGGCAATATCGCTGGTGACCTGATTACCGGCCACAGGGATCACTGCGGTATGGCGCAAAGCACCATTGGTAAAAACCGAGATATCTATAGTGCCGCCGCCCATATCGACGACGCAGACACCCAGCTCTTTTTCATCATCCGTCAGCACCGCATAGCTTGATGCCAATGAAGAGAAAATCAGCTGGTCGACATGCAGCTCGCAGCGCTCAGCACATTTTTCGATATTTTTTGCCATATCATTGGCGCACGTGATGATGTGAGCCTTGGCTTCCATCCGCACTCCTGACATACCGATTGGGCTCTTAATGCCTTCCTGCATATCGACTGAAAATTCCTGTGGCAGCACATGTAACATGCGACGCTCTGCTGAAATAGGCACTGACTTGGCGGCATGAATGACGTTAATCACATCTTCAGCTGTCACTTCCGCATCGTTGATTGGCACCATGCCACTTTCGTTCTGACAACGAATGTGTTTGCCGGTAATACCTAAATACACAGAAGACACGCGGCAATCGGCCATCAGTTCAGCTTCTTCCACGGCGCGGCGCACAGACTGCACCACCAGGTTCAGATCGTTGACACCACCTTTGTCCATACCACGGGCCACATGAGTACCCACACCAACAATACTTAATTGATTGTCAGCGGTAATCTCGCCCACTAAGGCTTTTACCTGTGCTGTGCCTATATCTAAGCCAACGATAAGATCACGTTCTGTCGACTTTGTCATCTTGTTCTCTTTGTTCTGGCGCTTCGACCCAACGTACAGCGACGCCTGTGTCATAACGCAAATCAACTTCGGCAACTGCCTGAGTTTTATGTTTACTAATCACAGGGTACAAATCGATAAACCGCTGCACCCGCTTTGCCGTATCTTCACGGCCCAGAGTCAATTGAATGCCCTCTGCTAAATTCAGTTGCCAGGCCTGACGGGCTGACACTGTGAGTCCTGTTGCCGCATGCTGATGGACGGTCAGCATTTGATTCAATTGATTGAACATGGTCAGTGCATCCTGCTCAGCCCCGTCCGGACCTTGTAACTTTGGCAATGGCTGCTTTAGTTCAGCGACAGGAGCGACAAAGATCTGACCTTGTTGATTGAGTAAATATTGGTCATTCCATACCGCGACTGGCTTATGTTCAGTCACCACCACCACGAGCGTATCAGGCCATTGTTTGCGCACGGCTGCCTGAGCTACCCAGGGTTGTTGCTGCAGAAACAGCTGCACCTGATCCACGTTCAAATTAAAAAAGTTACCCAGATACTGTTGTTGCAGCTTTTGGTTTAAACCTGCAGCTTCAATCTGAGAAAAATCGCCATAGACCTTCACTTGCTGGATAGGTGCACTTTGTTGATCCTGACTCCAGAGCCAGATCTGATAACCCATCCAACAGACAAACCAGATGGCAAAACAGAAAAAGGCGACACCAGCCCAGAAGGCTTTGTTAATAGGTGCGCTCACTGTCTTGCCGTTTTTGGTCATACCGTCTGTTCTAAAATCTGCAGAACTAACTGCTCAAAACTTAAACCCGCAGCTTTCGCCGCCATAGGCACCAAGGACTTTTCGGTCATGCCAGGCACAGTATTCACTTCCAGCAGATAGAAATTGCCCTGCTCGTCCAGCATCGCATCAACACGACCCCAGCCTGACGCTCCAACCGCAGTAAAGGCAGCAGCTGCAACTTGTTGCAAAAAGGCAGTCTGATCGGCTGTTAAAGGCGCAGGACAAAGGTATTCAGTGCTATTGGACTGATACTTGGCTTCATAGTCATAAAAAGAGCGGGGAGTACGCATTTCAACGATAGGCAGCGCCTTACCGTTTAATACAGTCACGGTAAATTCGCGGCCTTGGATCCACTGTTCAACCAGTACATCCGAATCGTATTTGCATGCCACAGCTAAGGCCTGTTCCAGCTCTTGTGCAGTGCTTGCCGCACTCATGCCGATACTAGAACCTTCATTCGCTGGTTTAACCATCACTTTACCAGCTAATTGCTGCAAAATATCCTGATAATTCAGTTGTTTCCCAGCTTCAGCCACTAAAAATTTTGCGGTAGGTAAGCCTTGTGCCTGAAACAGCCATTTGCAGCGGATTTTATCCATCGCCAGGGCAGAACCCAAGACGCGGCTCCCTGTGTAAGGTAAGCCCATCAGTTGCAAAGCACCTTGCATAGTGCCGTCTTCGCCGCCACGGCCATGCAGCACGATAAATACCCGATCAAAACCAGCTGAAGTTAACGCACTTAACGGCTGATCTTTTGGATCAAAAGCATGGGCGTCGACACCTTGCTTTTGCAAGGCGGCCAGTACAGCGGCACCTGAACGTAACGACACTTCACGTTCTGCCGAGGTTCCACCAAACATGACGGCCACTTTGCCAAATTTGCTGCTCATACTTCAAGCTCCCTCGTTGGGTTTTAATGCAGAAATTGCTAATTTAGACGCTGCTAGTTGTTTGGCGAGCGCACCTATATTGCCCGCGCCCTGAGTCAGCAGCACATCACCGTCCTGCAACACGTCAGCTAAAGCAGCGGGTAAATCGGCTGGTGTCGCCACATAAATAGGATCCAACTGACCACGGGCACGAATAGAGCGGCATAAACTGCGGCTGTCTGCGCCAGGAATAGCGGCTTCGCCTGCGGCATAAACTTCAAGCAATAACAATAAATCGACAGAAGACAGCACTTTGGCGAAGTCCTCATATAAATCACGGGTTCTGGTGTAACGGTGTGGCTGATAGGCCATGACGATACGGCGCTCTGGCCAGGCGTTACGTGCTGCAGCTAAAGTTGCAGCCACTTCGCTTGGGTGGTGACCATAATCATCGACCAGCAGCACTTTGCCACGGCCAGTCTCAAACTCGCCGTACTGCTCAAAGCGACGACCTATGCCTTCGAACTTTTTCAGCGCAGCTAAAATGGAATCCGTGGCTATGCCTTCATCTTTGGCCACGGCAAAAGCTGCTGTAGCATTAAGCGCATTGTGACGACCGGCTAAATTCAGTTCAATCTGGCTGGCTACACCGTCTTTATCGGTAATAACAAAATGGCTTTGAGTGCCGGTTTGACCGAAGTCACTGATGACATAATCCGCATCTTCGCTAAAACCATAGGTAATGACAAAACGGCCAATTTGTGGGATCAGCTCACGCACGACGGCATCGTCGATACACATCACGGCCACGCCGTAAAATGGCAGGTTATGGCAAAACTCCAGATAGGTGGCTTTCATTTTTTCAAAGTCACCCTGATAAGTTTCCATATGATCAGGTTCGATATTGGTGATCACCGACGCCATAGGCTGCAAATGCAGGAAAGAGGCGTCGCTTTCATCCGCTTCGGCAATTAAATAACGACCAGCACCTAAACGTGCATTGGTGCCAGCGGAATTCAGTAAGCCACCAATGACAAAAGTAGGGTCAGTGCCAGCTTCAGCAAAAATAGAAGCTATTAAACTGGTGGTAGTAGTTTTGCCGTGGGTACCGGCAATAGCAATGCCATGACGGAAGCGCATTAATTCGGCCAGCATTTCAGCACGGCGCACCACCGGAATACGGTGTTCAATAGCAGCAGCCACTTCCGGGTTGTCGGTTTTAATAGCGCTGGAAACGACAACAACGCTGGCACCTTCGATGTTTTCAGCTTTATGGCCAATCACAATACAGGCACCTAACGACGCTAAACGGTCAACCACAGGGTTTGGCGCTATATCTGAACCTGAAACTTTATAACCTTCGTTGACTAATACTTCGGCAATACCACCCATACCAGCGCCGCCGATGCCAACGAAGTGGATCCGCTCTACTCTGCGCATTGCATTTTTGTTTTGTTGGTTGCTCATTTAGTCTTACCTATCACTTCACCACAGACTCTAACAACTTGTTCTGCGGCATCATCTATTGCTGTTCTGCGGGCATTATTTGCCAAATGACGCAGTGCACTTTTGTCCTGCAACCAGGACTGGAGTAAAGGCAACAAAGCACCTTTACTGAATTCGCTTTGTGGCAGTAACACTGCCCCTTGTTTTTGCACTAACCAGCTGGCGTTGGCCGTCTGATGATCATCAATAGCAGATGGTAAAGGCACAAAAACCGCCGCTACGCCGGCACAAGCCACTTCAGAGACTGTTAAAGCGCCAGCACGACAAATCACTAAATCAGCCCAGGTGTAAGCCGCAGCCATATCTTCAATAAATGCACTGGCACTGGCCTTTAATTCAGGCAAAGCGGCATAAGCCTGTTGCACTTGCTGCTCCATCGACTTACCCGTCTGATGCCGTATTTCCAGCACACCAGTCTGAGATGCCTGAGCAAACAGAGCAGGTAATTGCTGGTTAAAGACTTGCGCACCTAAACTGCCACCAACCACTAATACTTTTAAACTTGGTGTTGGCGCCTGCAGTTGTTTTTGTGCAGACACAGCCAGCACTTCAGCACGCACCGGATTACCTACTACCACTCTTTCTTTGCGATCGGCAAAAGCCTGTGGAAAAGCCACTAATACTTTTTTGGCAATACGAGCCAACAATCTGTTGGTGGTGCCTGCTACTGCATTTTGCTCATGCACTATTAACGGCTTACCGGCTAACCATGCGGCCAAGCCACCAGGCCCACTGGCATAACCACCAAAACCTAACACCAGTTCAGGGTTCAGTTGTTTGACTAAAGCACGGGCCTGACTAATGGAGCGCCATAACATCAGCGGTGCTTTGACTAAGCTCTTTAAGCCTTTACCGCGTAAACCAGCCACAGCAATGCTATGAAACGGAAAACCAAACTGCGGCACTAAAGTCGCTTCCATCCGATCCGCTGTTCCCAGCCAATGAATGCTCCAGCCTTGTTGTTTTAACAGTTCAGCCACAGCTTTAGCCGGGAAAATATGGCCGCCAGTACCACCCGCCATAATCAAAGCTGTTTTTTGTTTTTGCATCAGCTTAGGCATGAGGACCTCCGCTGATGGCATGACGACCTTTCAGCCGTACTTCAAAATCAATACGGATTAACAAAGCTGCTGCCACTAACATAATGATTAAGCTACTGCCGCCTGAACTGACAAAAGGCAAAGTTAAACCTTTGGTTGGCAATACGCCGCTCGCCACACCGACATTGACGCAGGTTTGAAAACCTATCCAAATCGCCAGTGCATAAGCTAAAAAGCCATGAAAGCTCATGCCTTTAAACAAAGCTTTGTTGCCAATCCACAAAGCACGGCTGACCAGTAAAAACAGTAAGCTTAAGACCACAAACACACCAATCAGGCCGGTTTCTTCTGCAATCACCGCAAAAATAAAGTCGGTATGAGCTTCAGGCAAATACTCCAGTTTTTGCACGCTGTTACCCAGTCCTTGCCCAAACCAGCTGCCACGGCCAAAGGCCATCAAGGACTGAGTTAACTGATAACCACTGCCAAAAGGGTCAGCCCATGGATCTAGAAACGAAGTCACCCGGCGCCAGCGGTATTCGCTGTACACGATCAACACACCTATGGCGGCTAAACCGGTAAAAATCAGACAAAAGAACTGCCATAACTTGGCGCCAGCCAGAAACAGCAACACCACCGAAGTGGCAAACATCACGATGACTGTCCCCAGGTCAGGTTGCATCAGCAATAAAACAGCTAGAATAAACAAAATAATCAATGGCTTGATAAAGCCTTTAATATTTTCTCTGACTTCTTCGTGCTTACGCACCAGGTAGCTGGACAGATAAACAAAAAAGAATAATTTCGCAGGTTCAGCCGCCTGAATATTGATAGGACCCAACACCAGCCAACGGGTTGAGCCATTGACGTTCTTGCCCATAATAAGAACAGCGACCAACGCAAATAAGGCCATCATCAGTAACAGAATATTGGTGTTATGCCACCAGGACACAGGCACATTCAGCACCATGTAGGCAGCACTAAAACCAATCAACAAATAGACTAAATGACGAATAGTAAAATGCAGCGGGTTACCGTGCAGACGCTCAGCCACAGGTACTGAAGCGCTGGTCACCATAATGATACCAACACCTAATACCAGAGCCAGCAGCACCAGAAATACTTTGTCATAGCTATTGGCTTCGTCACGTTGCCACCACTGGGCTATAGCTTCAGTGGGTGAAGGAATAAGGTTCAGCAGCATTTGCTTCATAACCACACCTTCTGCACCGCTGCGGCAAACTGCTGACCACGGTCTTCGTAATTTTTAAACATATCTAAACTGGCACAAGCTGGCGATAACAATACCAAATCATCTGTAGTAGCCAGTTGAGCGGCAGTTTTCACTGCTGCCATTAAATCTTTGACTTCAAAGCTACCAGCTTTTAATGCAGCTATAGCAGGACCGTCCTGCCCTAAGGTAATTAAATGATCGACATCATTATTCAGCACTGTGGCCAGCTCGCTGAAATCAGCACCTTTGCCATCACCGCCTGCTATTAAAATCAGTTTGCCTGCCACTTCAGGGCGTAAACCTGCAATAGCAGCCAGAGTAGCGCCGACATTGGTGGCTTTGGAGTCGTTGACCCAACGCACAGCTTTATGGTCCAGCACTAACTGACAACGGTGCGGTAATGAGACGAAGGTTTGCAGCGCTTTAACTAAGCCATCACGGCTTGCACCAGCGGCTAAAGCTAAAGCGCAGCTGGCCAGGGCATTAAACTGATTATGCAAACCCACTATGGTCATATCGCGCACAGGCATTAAAGGCTCACCAGCAACTAACAACCAGCTTTCGCCCTGATGTTGCACTACGCCGTAGTCCGCACCTGCTAAATCTAAAGCCAGAGCAGGCACCGAAGTTTTTGGCGTCGTTAAAGCATCGGCTTTATTGTAAATCGCCAGATCCGTGCCCTGATAAACCCGTTGTTTTGAAGCAGCATAAGCGGCCATAGTGCCGTATCTGTCCATATGATCTTCAGTCACATTTAAAATACAGGCGGCTTTGCTCTGTAAAGAATGAGTGGTATCCAGCTGGAAGCTCGACAGCTCCAGTACAAATACATCAGCATCACTTTGCAGCGCATCCAGAATAGGCAAACCAATATTGCCGGCTGCTACAGCCCGTAAGCCAGAACATTGCAGCATATGGGCGGTTAAACTGGTAACGGTCGACTTGCCATTGGCGCCAGTGATAGCCAGCACAGGTTTTTGATTTTGCAGTGCAAACAGCTCCACATCGCCAATCAGATGTGCACCTTGGGCTAAAGCAAAACGTATAGCCGGATGTTTAGGGTCTAAGCCTGGGCTGACCACCAACACATCCATATGAGCTAAACGGTTCGCGTCCAGTTCACCTAAATAAATACCGTCTACTTTGTCAGCTGGGATCTGTTCCAACCCCGACACTTTTAAGCGGGTATCCATCAAAACTGGTTTCACGCCTTGTTTCAGCAAAAAGCGTACTGTGGCCAGACCTGAAAGGCCTAGTCCTATCACAGCAACACGTTTTCCCTGGAACAACTTAGCGTTCATTTTTTATCTCAGTTTTAAAGTAGCTAAACCAATCAGCACAAAAATGACTGACAAAATCCAGAACCGCACAATAACGCGTGGTTCAGGCCAGCCTTTTAATTCGTAGTGATGGTGAATAGGCGCCATACGGAAAATCCGCTGACCTCGTAATTTGTAAGAACCAACCTGCAAAATCACTGACACAGTTTCCATCACAAAAACGCCGCCCATGATAAAGAGCACAATTTCCTGACGAACTAAAATGGCAATCACGCCCAGCACTGCACCTAAAGCTAAAGAACCTACATCGCCCATAAAGACCTGAGCCGGGTAAGTATTAAACCAAAGGAAACCCAGGCCAGCGCCGACTAGCGCAGCACAGACCACCACCAGTTCACTGGCGTGAGGCAGATAAGGAATATTCAGATAATTGGCAAAATTTACGTTACCGCTGGCGTAAGCGATGATGGCAAAAGCAAAGGCCACCATAATGGTTGGCACTATGGCTAAACCGTCTAAACCGTCTGTTAAATTCACCGCGTTGCTGGTACCTACAATGACGAAGTAACACAAAGCAATGAAGATAAAACCCAGCTGTGGCAGCACATCTTTAATAAAAGGCACCACTAAACTGGTTTCTGCCGGACGTTCTGCCGAGGCATACAGGAAAAAGGCGATAGCGACAGCAAACAAGGATTGCCAGAAGTATTTCCACTTGGCGATCAGGCCCTTCGGATCCTTACGCACTACTTTGCGATAGTCATCAATAAAGCCAATCCAGCCAAAGCTTATCAGCGTAAAGATCACTACCCAAACGTATTTATTAGCCAGATCGGCCCATAACAGAATACTGGTCAGCACTGAACCTAAAATCAGCAAACCGCCCATAGTAGGGGTGCCTTTTTTCGAGAAATGGCTTTGTGGGCCATCATCACGTACGGTTTGACCAATTTGCAGTTGTTGTAACTTAGCGATCAGCTTGGGGCCAAAATACAGGCTCAGCATTAAGGCGGTTAAAATACCCAGAATAGACCTGAAGGTCAGGTAACTGAATACGTTAAAAGCATTGATATATTGAGTTAAATACTCGGCTAACCACACTAACATGAGCTGATCTCCTGCTGACATCTTTCTAGCAAGTCCTGCACGACCAATTCCATTTTGGCGCTGCGCGAACCTTTGACCAGTACGGTGCTACTCGACTGTTCATCAAGGATCGGGCTTAACTTTTGGATCAGTTGCTGACGGGAACTAAAATGGGCCCCTTGGCCGTTAAATAAATCACTGGCGCTCTGTGATAACACACCTAGGGTGAATAACAGATTAATCCCCTTTTGTTTGGCGTATAAACCTACTTCTTCATGGTACAAACGGGCATCAGCGCCCAGTTCACCCATATCGCCAAACACCAATACTCTGAAACCCGGATAAGTAGCTAGTAAGTCGATAGCAGCCTTAGTGGATTCAGAATTTGCGTTGTAGGTATCGTCAATCAGACGTAATTTGTCGCTGGCTTGCGTGACATTAATCCGGCCTTTGACCGGCTTCATTGCCGCTAAACCTAACTGCACATCGGTCAGGCTGGCACCTAAAGCCAAAGTAGCAGCGGCTGCAGCTAACGCATTGGCCACATTATGTTTACCAGGTAACACCAGCTGAATAAAAATGCGGCCTTGTGGGCAAACTAAATCAAAGCTGGCACAGCCTTGTTCATTCAGCACTATATGTTCAGCATTAAAATCTGCAGGCTGAGTGCTGCTAAACGTCAGTACGGTTTTGTCCTGTAAGCGTTTTAACCAGTAATCAGAAAATTCGCTGTCTAGTGGCACTATGGCAACGCCGTCCTGGCCTAAAGAGCCATAAATTTCGCCTTTGGCACGAGCTACACCAAACAAGTCGCCAAAACCTTCTAAATGAGCTGCAGCCACATTGGTGATAATGGACACTTCAGGTTTGACCAACGAAGAGGTATAAGCAATTTCACCTAAATGATTGGCGCCCAGCTCCATCACAGCGTACTGATGCTGCTCTGTTAAACGCAATAAGGTTAAAGGCGCACCAATATCGTTATTAAAGTTACCGGCTGTCGCCAGCACATTACCGATACGGTCTAAAATAGC